>CANHVK010000004.1 GCA_947464135.1 Flavobacteriia bacterium
CACAAGTGACAAATAAAATTGGATTCATGTATGGTTTCTCTAGAACAAATTATACATTCATCTGGGAAAAGTAAATGGTTTATTTCTCCAATGAATTTATTATAGTGTTGATATAATTGATTTAGGAATTGAGTAAACAATTTAATGTTAAAATGTAGTAAAACAAAACTATTGACACAGCTTCAATATTAAAGTAAATTTACATAAATCTTTTTGTTAAATGAAGTTGATTTAGTTTTGTTTTTTTTCAAAAAAATTATTGACAATTTAATCTTTTTGATTGTTAATATCATTTTGTAAATGAATATTTTCCGATTAACTCAACAAATTCAAGGGTTTCAAAAACTCATGTTGATAAACTTGATGTTTATGTGAATTTCTTTTGTTGCACAAACTGATTTAAATAACAATTTTTGTAGTCCGATAATTTATATTGAATTATTGGTTTTATGTTTTGATTTTCAATTGATTCTGAATTTAAACGATTAAATAAACAAGAGATGAGTTACGAGCCTATTTTAGAACCAAATGATGGAAGATTTGTATTATTTCCTATACAACACAATGATATCTGGTCATTTTATAAAAAAGCTGAAGCTAGTTTTTGGACAGCGGAAGAAATTGATTTATCCGCGGATATCATTGATTGGGAAAATAAATTAAATGAAAATGAAAAACATTTTGTGAAGCATGTTTTAGCATTTTTTGCAGCGTCTGATGGTATTGTGAATGAGAATTTAGCTGAAAATTTCTTGTCTGAAGTACAATATACTGAAGCTAAGTTTTTTTATGGATTCCAAGTTGCAATTGAAAACATTCATTCTGAAACATATTCATTGTTGATTGATTCTTATATCAAAGACTCTGCTGAAAAAAATTACTTGTTTAATGCAATTAATACAATGTCATGCGTTCGTCGTAAAGCTGATTGGGCATTAAAGTGGATTGAAAAAGGTTCTTTTGCTCAGCGATTGGTTGCTTTTGCAGCGGTAGAGGGTATTTTCTTTTCAGGATCTTTTTGTTCTATATTTTGGTTAAAGAAAAGAGGTTTGATGCCTGGATTAGGATTCTCAAATGAATTAATTTCTCGTGATGAAGGATTGCATTGTGATTTTGCTTGTTTGCTTTATAACAATCATTTAGTAAATAAATTATCTAAAGATGAGGTGCTTGAGATAATATTAGATGCGGTTGAAATAGAAAAAGAATTTATACTTGAGGCTCTTCCTGTAAAGTTAATCGGTATGAATAGCGATCTAATGTCGCAGTATATTGAATTCGTAGCGGATAGATTATTGTTAGAATTAGGCAATGACAAAGTATTTAATGTAACAAATCCGTTTGATTTTATGGATATGCTTTCAATTCAGGGTAAATCTAACTTCTTTGAAAAGCGTGTTTCAGAATATCAAAAAGCAGGGGTGTTAAATTCAGGACAAGAAAGTCATGGGTTTACGCTTGATGCGGATTTTTAATAAATAAATTTTAAAAAAATAAAAACACAAAGATTAAAAAGAAATTATGTACGTAATTAAAAGAGATGGTCGTAAAGAGTCTGTAAAATTTGATAAAATTACAGCACGTATTATAAAAATGTGCTATGGGTTAGATCCATTAGTGAGTCCAGAAGCTGTTGCAATGAAAGTTATAGAAGGTATCTATGATGGTGTGACTACTTCTGAATTAGATAATTTGGCTGCTGAAGTTGCCGCTGCTAAAACAATTGACCATCCTGATTATGCATTATTAGCTTCAAGAATTGCAGTTTCTAATTTGCATAAAGAAACTAAAAAATCTTTTTCTGATGTAATGGAGGATCTTTACAATTATATTGATCCAAAAACAAATCAAAGAGCTTCATTATTAGCTGATGATGTGTATGAAGTAATTCTTAATAATAAAGATTTTTTAGATTCAAGTATTATTTATGATAGAGATTTTAAATATGATTACTTTGGATTTAAAACGTTATCTAGATCATATTTATTGAAGGTTGATGGGAAAATTGCAGAGAGACCACAACAAATGTTGATGAGAGTTTCTGTTGGTATTCATAAAAATGATATTCAATCGGCTGTTAAAACTTACAACTTAATGTCTGAGGGGTGGTTTACACATGCTACACCTACTTTATTTAATGCTGGAACACCAAAACCACAAATGTCTTCTTGCTTTTTATTAACAATGAAAGAAGATAGTATTCATGGAATTTATGATACATTAAAATCGTGTGCTCAAATTTCTCAGTCTGCTGGAGGTATCGGTCTTGCTATTCATGATATAAGAGCGACAGGTTCATATATTAAAGGAACGAATGGTACTTCAAATGGTATTGTACCAATGCTAAGAGTATTTAATGACACAGCTAGATATGTAGATCAAGGAGGGGGTAAAAGGAAAGGTTCATTTGCAATGTATATTGAACCTTGGCATGCTGATATTTTTGATTTTCTAGATTTAAAGAAAAATCACGGAAAAGAAGAATCAAGAGCTAGAGATTTGTTTTACGCTCTTTGGATTCCTGATTTATTCATGAAGCGTGTAGAAAGTAACGGAACATGGACTTTAATGTGTCCAAGTGAGTGTCCTGGTCTTTCAGAAACGCATAGTGAAGAATTTGAAGCATTGTATACAAAATATGAAGCTGAAGGTAAAGGCAGAAAAACGATTAAAGCTCAGGATTTGTGGTTTAAAATTCTTGAATCACAAATAGAAACTGGAACTCCTTATATGTTGTATAAAGATGCAGCGAATGCTAAATCAAATCAACAAAATTTAGGTACAATTAAGTCTTCGAATTTATGTACTGAAATAATTGAATATACTGCACCTGACGAAATAGCTGTTTGTAACCTTGCATCCATAGCATTGCCAAAATTTGTTACAGAGGAAGGACAATTTGATTTTCAAAAACTTTTTGATGTAACTTATCAAGCTACAGTTAACTTGAATAGAATTATTGATGAAAATTTCTATCCTGTTGAAGAAGCAAGAAATTCAAATATGAGACATCGACCAATTGGATTAGGTGTTCAAGGTTTGGCTGATGCTTTTATTTTAATGCGTTATCCATTCGAATCTTTAGAAGCTCAAACGTTAAATAAAGATATCTTTGAAACAATTTATTATGCTTCAATGACCGCTTCAAAAGATTTAGCTAAAATTGAAGGTCCATACGAAACTTTTGCTGGTTCTCCATTATCCAAAGGAGTTTTCCAATTTGATATGTGGGGTGTAAAACCTTCAAATAGATGGGAATGGGATTTGTTAAAAGAAGAAGTTATTAAACATGGAACAAGAAACTCATTGTTATTAGCTCCTATGCCAACTGCTTCAACAGCACAAATTTTAGGAAATAATGAATGTTTTGAACCATATACTTCTAATATTTACACAAGAAGAGTTTTATCAGGTGAATTTATTATTGTAAATAAGCATTTATTGAAAGATCTTGTCAAAGAAGGACTTTGGAATAAAGAAATGAGATCAAAATTAATGGCTTCTAATGGTTCTGTTCAGAATATACCAGAAATTCCAGCTCATTTAAAAGAACTTTATAAAACAGCTTGGGAAATTTCTCAAAAAGCGATTTTGGATTTAGCTGCTGATAGAGGCGCGTTTATTTGTCAGTCTCAATCTTTAAATATCTTTATGGAAAATGCAAACTTTGGTAAATTGACATCGATGCATTTTTATGGATGGAAAAAAGGGTTGAAAACAGGGATGTATTATTTAAGAACAAAAGCAGCGACAGATGCTATTAAATTTACCTTAGATAAATCATTTATTCAGGAGCCTGAAGTTAAGTCAACTATAAATTCTAATAATAACACGCCAGAAGCAGTTGCTTGTTCATTGGATGATCCAGATTCATGTGAAATGTGTGCTGGATAGAATGTAACAAAATGTAAAAAATTTGAAATGCCCCAAAATTATTTTGGGGTATTTTTTTTGAATAGTTTAAAAATAACTTAAAATTTATAACATTTAATTTTTTTTCAAATTTGAATTTTATACATGGAATTGTATTATAGATTATTTAACTCATTTTTCTTCAAACGTTCTACTTCAGCTTCTAAAATTTGAATGTATTTGTCCTTGTAGGGGTCGGAATAATTATTTGTTTGAGATTGAATGTCTACATTGGCAACACCATAGTCTTTGATATTGAATATTTTAGAAGCGTCAAAATTGAGAATTTGAGAAACATCAATTTCTAAAATATCAGCAATTTTATAGAGTTTATTAACCGTAAGTTCAACATCTCCTCTCTCTAGTTTACTATAGCCAGATAAACTCATTTCCAATTTGTCCGCCATAATTTCTCGAGTATAATTTTTTAATTCTCGAAACTTTTTGATGTTTTCAGTTATTTCTTTCATTCCTCAAAGGAATATAAATAATCTTTATTAGGATTAAAAAGTACAAATTAGGATTATTTTTTTTATTCAGTTATAATAATTTTAATCCATTAAATTTCACATGATAGCGTAAACCGAAAAGCTATAATAGAGTAGGTAACAAAACAAATAAAAAAAAAATGAAGATTAAGTTATTGATTAAAACTTTATTGTTCGCGATGATTTTACAATCTTGTAGTGAACAACCTGATGTTCCTAAAAATGAATCCAAAAAAGTTGAACAAAAATGTAGCTGTTCAGATATAATTGAATCTAATAATAGATATTATTTGGACGGAGAAAAATACACCGGAAGTTGTGAAGAATTTGATGCTTCAAATCAGATAGTTAAAGCAGCCAAATATAAAGACGGATACGCTTTAGAACGTCAAAGATGGAAAGAAGTTGTTAGGGGTGAAGAATATGTTAAAACTGAAGATATAAAATTTCATAACAACAGAAAAGATGAAGGCTATAAATTAACTATTTCTAAATTATCTGCTTTAAATAAAAGTTTTAGCTATGTAGTAAAAAGAGCTTCGATTTATGAACGTGGTATTGAGAAACATTATTGGGTAGATTTTACTGGAGAAGTTCAAGTCGGCGGTGATGATGAGTTTTCGAAAGTAGGAGAAGCGTGTGCAGAAGGAATTAATCTTGGTTATTTTGTTGAAACTAATGATGTTTTTCAAAGTTTAAATTCATTGAGTGAAGATGAAAGAAATAATAATATTATTTCATATTTAAAATGTTTAGAAAATTCTAAATCATTACCAATGTTTCGTACATGGAATTTAAAATAAATTTATACAATTTATAAATGGCCAGGTACGATCTTGGCCATTTCATTTTAAAATTAAAGGTTTCATTTATTCCTAATATAAGTTCTATACGCCAATATACCTGGGAAACCTAAAATCAAAATACAAGCCAATATATAACCACGAGGAAGCAAGTAAAAATCTTTTACTCCAAGTTGCTCTAATTGTTCTTTTTCAGCCCCTATACCAAAAAAATAAGAAAGACTAATGTTGGCTTTTTCTTTCCATGTTTTCATACCAATTTCGAAGACAATTTCACCATCGAATAGATTGATTGGGAATAGGAAGAAGATTGCAGAAGTAAGAATTACTCCAAATGCAAAAACGAAAATTGGGTTTTTAAATTTTTGTTTCATGTTTTTTAGTTTTTAATTCGTTATTTCTCATTTTTCCTTCCCCTTGGTCCCCTCCAAAAGGGGAAAGATGAAGTCATTCATCTTAAGTCTAATAATCTTTTATCTTTTAGTCTTTTGTATAACGTCTAATAGTCTTCAAAGTTATTCTAAATGTTGTTCCTTTATCAATTTCGGAGTGTAAAACAAATACATCTCCTTTGTGGTATTCTTTAATAATACGTTTTACTAAAGATAATCCCAATCCCCAACCACGTTTTTTAGTGGTGAACCCTGGTTTAAAAATGGTTTTAAATTGTGCATGAGTAATTCCTTTTCCTGTATCAGTTAAGTCAATATAAACTTCACTTTCAGATGTGTGTATATTTATTTTTAACTTTCCTTCTGTTTCCATGGAATCGACTGCATTTTTACAAATGTTTTCGATTACCCATTCAATTAATGCTGGATTATGCGGAACTAGTATTTTTGGATTGATAGATTCAAATTGAAATTCAATTTTGCTCGAAACTCTTGTTTTGAGGTAATTAAATACTGTTTGAACTGTTTGAACGATATCTTTATTTTCAAGTTGTGTGGTTGAACCAATTTTTGAGAAACGGTTTGCTACTTGTTCAAGTCGTGCAACATCTTTTTGCATTTCTGAGATTATAGATTGATCGATTTTTATTGATTCTAAATATTGAACCCATGCCAAAAGCGAAGACAAAGGAGTACCTAACTGATGCGCTGTTTCTTTTGCCATCCCTGCCCAAACTTGATTTTGTTCTGCTTTACGAAACGTGTTTAAAATCAGATATCCTACAAAAATGAATAAAGAGAAAATAATGAATTGAATATATGGAAAATATTGTAATTGTTTTAGTTCAGGGCTGTCATCATAATAAAGTAAACTATTTTGTTTTGAACTAAATATGATAGGAATAGGTTTGTTATTTATTTTTAATCGTTGAATATGTTCTGATACTGTTTTTTGATTAATATCTTTTATGTTGGAAGCAAGTATTTCATTGTTTTCTGCATTAACTAATAAGATAGGAACAGCACCCTTATTAATCTTTAATTCTTTATTAAATGCTGTAATCAGCGAATCTCTGTTATTTTCTAATTTAGTTATAGCTTTAGAATCTGTATATGCACATATAATTGTCCAATTTTTATCAATTTCAATACTAATTTGTTTTTTCCATGAATTTGCAATGTGAATTAGTCTTTTGTTAAATAATCGTTTTAAAACACTGTCTTTTAGGTTTGGATGTTCTTTTTTGAAATCTTTAAAATCAAAACTTAAATTTATAAATTCACTTACATCTTTACTTTGATTATCATACAAGATTACAGGAATGTTTTTATTTTGATTGATGATACTAAAAGGAAGTTCGTAATCTGGCATCGTATTTTCATCGGTAGGTTTTAATATTTGTTTGGTTGCTAAAGCCCAAAGTTCCATTTTATCTTTTTCTTGATCTCTAAGCTGAGTAAAAGCTTGATTTGTAAGTTGAACTAATTCCGCTTTTTTCTTTATCGCTTCAGCCCATTGCTTTACACGGTATCTCTCCCTTATACTTACTTTGTTCACTATTGAATTTGAAAAATATAAGGATAACGCTATCAATATCAGGGCTATTGATAAAAGGGCGATTTTCCATCGTTGTTTTTTCGAATATAGATTCATGGTGAAGCAATCCGTTCAAAGATAAATAAAAATAATCCTAGAAGAAATCAGTAAAAATAAAAGCCAATTAATCTGAACTTAATTCGTGTTTTATTTGTTGCAAATAGTGAGTAAAGTCGTAAATTTGATTCAAAATTTTAGAAAACACAACATGAGTTTATTAACAGTAGGAAGCGTTGCCTTTGACGCAATCGAAACACCTTTCGGAAAAACAGATAAAATTATTGGTGGAGCAGGAACATACATCGCACTTTCTTCTTCATTTTTCAAAAAAAATCAAAACATAGTTTCAGTTGTAGGTGGCGATTTCCCTCAAGACATGTTGGATTTATTATCTAGTAAAGGAGTTGATTTGAATGGTTTACAAATCAAAAAAGACGAGAAAACGTTTTTTTGGTCTGGTAAATACCACAATGATATGAATACTCGTGATACATTAATTACGGAATTAAATGTATTGGAAAACTTTGATCCTATTATTCCAGCTGAATACCAAGATGCATCTTATTTGATGTTAGGTAATTTAAGTCCTCAAGTACAACGTGCAGTGATTGAGCGTTTGACTGAGAGACCAAAATTAATTGCAATGGATACGATGAATTTCTGGATGGATATTGCACTAGATGAATTGAAAAAAACAATGGCATTGGTAGATGTATTGATAATCAACGACGAAGAAGCACGTCAATTGTCTGGAGAAAGTTCGTTGGTAAAAGCTTCCAAAGTGATTCGTGCATTTGGTCCTAAGTATTTGATTATTAAAAAAGGGGAGCACGGAGCATTATTATTTCACGAAGAGAAAGTATTCTTTGCACCAGCTTTACCTTTGGAAGAAGTATTTGACCCAACAGGGGCTGGAGATACTTTTGCAGGTGGTTTTATGGGGTTCCTAGCTAGTACAGATGATATTTCTTTTGAGAATATGAAACGTGCAATTATTGCTGGATCTGCTTTAGCTTCTTTTTGTGTAGAAAAATTTGGAACTCAACGTTTAGAAGAAATTAACCAACAAGATTTGGACAATAGAATTCAAGAGTTTGTTGCGTTATCAAATTTTGAAATGGTATATCAAGCAAATTAATATTTTAAATTTTCTCCTCCCTTGATGGGGTATTTAGTAAGGTGAATTTTGCCTTCTTACACACTAACTTTTTACAAATATGGAAAAGAAAGATTTCGTAGTAAAATTACAAGCACTAACATCTACAGAAGATGTATTATCAGTATCTCGCGATGTCAATGAATTACGTTCGCAATTTGAAGATTTTTGTTTAGAAGAAGATCGTAAAAAACAAGTTTCTTTACTTGAAGCTCAGGCAAATGGTGAACAAGTAGAGTTTGTGGATGAGCCTGATTCAGTAAAAGAAGAATTTTACACTATATACACCGAGTATAAAGAAAAACGAAATAAACTTGTTTCTGAACAAAAGTTAGAGCAAGAGACCAATCTTCGCAAGAAAAAACATTTAATTGAAAGATTAAAAGAATTGATTGCAAATGAAGAACACATTGGTGCTGCTGTTCATACTTATAAAGAAATACACGAAGCTTGGAAAGAAGTTGGTGAGATTCCTCGTGAAAAGCGTCAGGATATACATTCTGAATATTCTAAATTGTTGGAATCATTCTTTTTTAATTTAAAGATTTACAAAGAACTTAAAGAGCATGATTTCAAACGAAATTTACAATTAAAGAACGAAATTATTCAGAAAGTTGAGGCATTATTAGCTGTTGAAAATATTAAAGAACTAGAAGGTCAAATCAAGGTTTATCAGAATGAATTTGATGATGTTGGACCTGTTGCCCGAGAATTGTGGGAAGAAATTAAGGAGAATTACTGGACTGCTGTAAAAGCTGTTTATAAGAAAATTAATGAATTCTACGAATCTAAAAAAGAAGCACAGCGTGTTAATATTGAGAAAAAACAGGTTCTAGTAGCAGGTGTTGAAGCTTTATTACAACAAGTTGATTCTTTCCAAACGACTAAAGATTGGGAAAATGCTACACAAACACTTTTAGGTTTACAAGAAACTTGGAAAACAGTTGGTATTGGTCCTAAAAAAGAAAATGAAGAAATTTGGGTTTCTTTTAGAGGAGTTTGTGATGCTTTCTTTGAAAAGAAAAGAGCATTTTATCAAGTAATTAGAGAAAAATTCGATGTTATTGCTGAAAAGAAACAAGCTATCATCGATAAAATGGAAGCGTTAAAAGAGAGTACGGATTGGAAAATCACTACTGATAAAGTACTTCGTTTACAAGAAGATTGGAAAAAATTAGGAAGTGCTGGTCAACGTAATGAACAAAAACTTTGGAGAGAATTTAGAAGTTTATGTGATGCTTTCTTTGAAAATAAAAAGAAACATTTTGAAGATGAAGACAAAGCAAATATTGAAAACTTAGAATTGAAAAAAGGCTTAATTACTGAAATCGAAGCTTATGAAGTAAGCGAGGATAAACAACAGGTAATTCAAGATTTAAAAGAGTTTGCTAATCGATTCAATGCAATTGGCAAAGTTCCATTCAAGGAGAAAGATGGTATTTATAATGCTTATAAAAAGGCAATTGATGCACACTATACAAAAATTAAATTAGATGGTGAAGAGAAAGCTAAAGTACTTTTTGAAGCACATTTAGACACTCTTAAAGCGAATCCAAACGCATCTAAATTGATCGAAAAAGAGCGTCGTGATTTGGAACAACAAATTACAAAACAGCAACAAGAGATTTCTCAATTAGAAAATAATCTTGGATTTGTATCTCGTTCAAAAGCAGGAGATGCTTTACGTAAAGATGTAGAACATAAAATTGCTATAGCAAAAAATAGAATCAAAGACATGAAAAATAAAATCAAGTTATTGAAAATAAATGAATAAGTCTATCAATATATTCTTAATTCTATTTTTAATTCCTGCAATTGCTTTTTCAATTGTTGTTGGTTTTGATATTTCGATAGAGTTTTTAAGAACGACTGGAAAGTACATTCCATACCAACAAACTATTTTTGCATCTTTTGCTGGTTTATTTTTTTTGATGGGAATTAGGCGGTCTTCTAAACGTTGGTCAGGTGTTCGTATGGTAAATCAAATTTCAAAATACCAATGGAATGAACCTATTGATAAACAACGAGTATCTCAAGTAAATTTATATTTATTGATTGAGTCTATTACTCATTTAATGGTATCCATCACGTTTTTGATTTTGACACCTAAGTCAATATGGGTTTCTTGTGTGTTTTTTGCCTTAGGTTTTGATCACCTTATTTTCTGTATTCTAGGAAACGTTAAAAAGCTTTGGAGAGTAGGGATTACAAATAAAGCGTTAGTAGTCGTTGATAGAGATTTTAAAGTGTTGTATTTTTCAGGTTTAAGAAAGGTTTCTGTTCATCAGCAAAGTGTCTTTTTTGATTATATCAAAGAGCTTCAGTTGTCTTTTCCTGTACAATGCATTAAATCAGATAATAGACAATCATTTGTCGCTAAACTCGAAGAGAAAGTAGACAGAGATAAAGTCTTTTTTTCAGAAAGTATTAAAGATTTTAAATAAAACAAAAAAGAGCTATTAAAAAGCTCTTTTTTGTTTTTAAAAGTTTGGTGATAAATCGTGACTTTTATAAAAGTCTTCGATGTATTTTACTGCTTCATCAGCGGTATCAACTATTTTAAATAAGTTTAAATCTTCTGCTGAAATATTTGCTTCTTGTTCGAGCATTTGTTCTTTAATCCATTCAATTAATCCATCCCAGTAACTGTGACCAATAAGTACAACAGGTCTTTTATTAATCTTTTTAGTTTGAATTAAAGTTAATGCTTCAAAAAGTTCGTCTAAAGTTCCAAGACCACCAGGTAAAATCACAAAACCTTGAGCATACTTAACAAAAATCACTTTACGTACAAAGAAATAATCAAATTCTAAATTATGTTCTTGGTCGATATATGGATTGTGATTCTGTTCGAAAGGTAAATCAATATTAAGTCCTACTGAACGACCTTTTCCCTCTTGTGCACCTTTATTACCAGCTTCCATAATCCCTGGACCACCTCCGGTGATAATTCCGTACCCAGCTTGTGTTAGTTTTAAGGCAACTTCTACTCCTAATTGATAGTATTTGTTGTCAGGTTTAGTTCTTGCAGATCCAAAAATCGATATACATGGACCAATTTTTGACATGCGTTCATACCCCTCCACAAATTCTGACATTATCTTGAATATGGCCCAGCTATCGTTTGTCTTGATATCTGTCCAATCTTTTCTAGTTCTGTTCATGATCATATTTTTTAACTAAACGCTCAAAATGCGTATTAGTTGTGTAACGATGTAAATTAAGAATTTGTTTCGAGTATTTACTTAACTTTTATGATTTTTTAAGAGTGATTTAATATAAGGAGCAGTTTGAGATCGGGAATTCTTTTGCTTAGCCATTTCTTCAGGTGTTCCACAAAATAATATTTCACCACCATTTTTACCACCCTCAGGTCCTAAATCAATAAGATAATCAGCTACTTTTATGATATCTAAATTATGTTCAATAACTAAAACAGTATTACCCTCATCAACTAATCTTTGTAAAACTATAAGCAACAAACGAATGTCTTCAAAATGCAAACCAGTTGAAGGTTCGTCTAAAATATAGATTGTTTTTCCGGTACCTTTCTTAGCTAATTCAGTAGCTAATTTAATTCGTTGCGCTTCACCACCAGATAGAGTAGTAGAAGCTTGACCAAGTTTTACATATCCTAATCCAACAGATAGTAAAGTCTCTAATATTCGATGAATTTTAGGAACTTTATCAAAAAACTGTGTTGCTTCTTCAATGGTCATTTCCAGTACATCACTGATTGATTTTCCTTTAAAACGTACTTCTAAGGTTTCACGATTGTATCTTTTTCCATTACACTCATCACAATTAACATACACATCAGGAAGGAAATTCATTTCAATGACCTTAACACCACCACCACCACACGTTTCACATCGTCCACCAGCTACATTGAAAGAAAAGCGACCTGGTTTATATCCTCTTATTTGAGATTCAGGTGCAGAAGCGTACAATGTTCTAATTTCAGTAAACAAATTTGTGTAAGTTGCAGGATTAGATCTTGGTGTTCTTCCAATAGGACTTTGATCAATTTCAATTACTTTATCTAAATGTTCCAATCCATCAATTTTATCGTAAGGCATTGGTTTTTTTACACCTTTGAAAAAATGAGCATTTAGAATAGGATATAATGTTTGATTTATTAAAGTAGATTTACCACTTCCA
The DNA here is from genome assembly GCA_947464135.1 of Flavobacteriia bacterium. GTDB lineage: Bacteria > Bacteroidota > Bacteroidia > Flavobacteriales_D > Crocinitomicaceae > CANHVK01. Next base: position 12,510 of record CANHVK010000004.1, read on the forward strand.
GAAACTCCTGTAACACAAGTTAAAGTTCCCAAAGGGATTGAAATAGAAACATTTTTTAAGTTGTTCCCAGTTACACCTTTAAGGCTTAAAAATTGTCCATTTCCACTACGTCGCTTTTTAGGGACTTCAATTTCTTTTTTTCCTAGTAAATATTCTGTTGTAAGAGAGTTTGCGTTTGTTAGTTCTTTAAAATTGCAAGCATTTAAAATTTGCCCCCCATGAATACCTGCTCCAGGACCTATATCAACTAAAAAATCCGCTGCTTCTATCATTTCTTGATCGTGTTCAACTACGATAACTGAATTTCCTCGATCTCGTAAATTCTGTAAAGATTGAATCAGTTTTGTATTATCTCGTTGATGTAAACCTATACTAGGTTCATCAAGTACATATAATACATTCATTAGTTCTGCGCCTATTTGTGTCGCTAAACGAATGCGTTGCGCTTCTCCACCAGATAAACTTCCTGCTGGTCGATTTAACGCAAGATAGTTTAGACCAACTTGTAAAATAAATGATAAACGGGATTTTATTTCTTTTAAAATTTCGGTAGCAATGGTTTTTTGTGCTGAATTTAATTTGTTTTCTAAATTTTCAAACCATTGATAAAGCTCTTCGATATCCATTTTGGCTAAATCGCCTATATTTTTATTGTCTAGTACAAAATATAACGCTTCTTTTTTAAGTCTTGCACCATGACAAGAAGGACAGATCACTCTATTCATAAACGTTTGTGCCCAACGTTGAATACTAGCGTTTCCTTCATCAGAATGCCTTGTTATGAAATTAATAATTCCTTCAAAGGTTATTTTTTGATATTTTTTTTGGTATTCAATACCTTCATTTCCGTAAAGGATAATTTGAAGAATATCTTGTGGTATTTTTTCAATTGGAGAATCTAAACTAAGATCTTCTCTATTTAAAATTGTTTGAAGTTTTTCAAAAATCCATGTTTTTTTGTATTCACCTAATGGAATAATACCTCCTTTTTTAATGCTTTTTGATGTATCTGGGATAATTTTAGAAATATCTGCTTCAGTTACTTCCCCTAAACCATTACAATGTTCACATGCACCATAAGGTGAATTAAATGAAAATAGATTTGGTTCTGCTTCTTGGTAACTGATTCCTGAAGATGGACACATTAATAATCGACTAAAATGTCTTAATTCATTTGTATCAAAATCTAGGATTGAGATGGTTTTTTCACCATGTTTCATTCCTGTTACTACAGAGTCGTAAACTCTTTTTCTATCTATATTTTGTATGTGTAATCGATCAACAACAATAGAAATATCGTGTATTTTGTAACGATCTAATTGCATTCCTGCGGTAATGTCTATCACTTGTCCATCTACCATTACTTTCGAGAATCCCATTTTTGAAATCTGTTCAAATAGCTCTCTGTAATGACCTTTTCTACCTCTAATTTTTGGAGCTAGGATACTGATTTTTTTGTCTTTGTATTGTTCTAAAATTAAATCGACAATTTGATCGTCAGAATATTTTATCATTGCTTCACCAGTGTTGTAAGATATTGCAACACCAATCCTAGCATATAATAATCTCAAAAAATCGTAAATTTCGGTAATTGTTCCAACAGTTGATCTGGGTGATTTTGAAACGGTTTTTTGTTCAATTGATATAACAGGACTTAAACCATTAATTTTATCTACATCAGGACGTTCTAGATTTCCTAAAAATTGCCTTGCATAAGCAGAGAATGTTTCAATGTACCTACGTTGTCCTTCGGCAAATATTGTATCAAAAGCAAGTGATGATTTTCCAGAACCTGAAAGTCCTGTAAACACTACTAGTTTGTTTCGTGGAATGGTGAGATCTATGTTTTTAAGGTTATGTTCACGTGCACCAAAAATTTCTATGTTATTTTCCACGATTTAATTTGTTTAGTAGTTATGGTAGGGCTTCAAATTTTCTGTATTTAAAGGTAACAATAAAGTATAGTATTTGTTTTTAATAGTAAGTCTAGTTGTTTTAATCCAAGGATTTAATTTTCGAAGAATTTTAATATTTATCCCTTTTGAAATTGACCATTCAGCTAGATTTGAAATAGATTGTTTTATTTTAATACTGGTCGTTTTTAATGAAGGATAGCGGTGTTCTACTGGTATGTTAAATCCATATTTATCTGGGTTTTCTAGGATTAATTTTATTGCTAAAATACGGAAAACATATCTTGCTGTTTCTTCATTTTGTTCTAGGTCAAAGTAACTTTTCGCTTTTTGCCAAGTCTTATCTTGTAAGACTCCATGAATACCCCTGTTGTATGCTGCTGCTGTCAATACCCAATCATTTAATTTTTCTTTTGCTGTTTTCAAATATGCACACGCAGCTTTAGTACTTTTTGTAACATCTAATCTTTCATCTACTTCATCATTGATCGTAAGATTAAACTCTTTCGCTGTAAATGGCATAAATTGCCAAAATCCTTGCGCTCCAACTTGACTTGTAGCTTGTTCAACTAAAGCACTTTCAATTACTGCAAGATATTTGAAATCAGAATGAATGTTTGATTTTTTTAAAAGCCTTTCTAGTATTGGAAACCATCTATTAGATCGTTTTATTATTAAGCTAGTTGCTGATTGAAAATAGGTGTTAACTAAAATTTCACGATCTAATCGTTCTCTTATATCCCAGTCTTTTAAGATAATTTTCTCACCAGCAAAATACATATACTCAGGAATTGCTGGTAAAGTTTTTACCTCGGTTGAAACTTTAGGTTCTTTTTTTATAATGACTTGGTTACAAGAAATAAGTGTTATTGACAATGATAATATTGTCAATACAATTAATCTGAAAAACATTTTAAGGTTGTTTAAATTTTAAAGTAATCCTGTATAAAGGAATAAAAATCAATAAAAAGAATGTAACAAATATTGCTACAGGAAAATAAGTTTTATTTAATGTAAAATGTATCATCAATAATGAAATTATAGATGATAATAAACTAATTCCTATAAATAAGTACCAAACTTGTTTGTCTTTTAAACCTGCATAAACTAAATGATGAGTTGTATGGTCTTTACCACCTACCATTGGAGATTGTCCTCTTTTTAATCTATTAATTACAACAGTTAGTGTGTCAGAAGCAGCTGGAGTAAATGCAACTAAACAAATAGCAAAACCTGTCCAAGAAGGGGCAAAACCATTTGTTCCAATATTCCATAAATTGTGTGTTGTTACAAACGCTACAAATAAACCTATGAATTGACTACCTGCATCTCCCATAAATAATTTTGATGGGTTGATATTATAATATAAAAAGCCACATAATGCACCAATTACAGCAACAATTGAAATTGAACTTATATCAAAATGAAATCCTTCTACCATAAATCGTGCTGTTAAGGAAGTTCCAAGAATAAATAAACATACAGTTCCAGTAATACCATCCATATTGTCCAACATATTCAGTGAATTCATTAAAATAATCACCCACGAGATTGTTAACAAAGAATCTAAAAGATAATTATGAGTAAGATCAATGATAGATCCTGTGAAAACAAATATTACCCCACATAAAATTTGTACTAATAGTTTAGCAATAGGTTTCGTATTATATGCATCGTCTGCTAAACCCATTCCAAAAGCAAGAGTTCCAGAAAGTAAAAGCCCTATAAATTCTTGATTATGAAATAATTTATCTGAAACAAAGCTGTAAACAATAAATGAAAAAAGAAAAACAATGTAAAAACTCACACCACCTAATGAAGGTTTAGATTGATTACTCCATCTAACAACAACATCATTTTTATTTCTTATACCTAATGATTGTGAAAAAGTAAGTAATAATTTATTTGCTGATAACGAGAAAATTATTCCTCCAACAAAAAAGGCTATGTATGCTAAAATGTTTTCCAAAACTAAAATTGAGTCGCAAATTTAGAAAATTCTGTTGCAATTTGATCTTTTTCTGAAATAATTGGTGATTTAACCTTCCAATCTATTCCTAAATCTGTATCGTTCCATAATATTGCACCTTCAGATTCTTTATTGTAATAATTAGTGCATTTGTATGATAAAATTGAGTTTTCTTCTAACGAAACAAATCCATGTGCAAAACCTTCCGGAATCCATAATTGTAGTCCGTTTTCATCGGACAATTCAATAGAAAAATGTTTACCAAAGGTTGGTGAATTTTTACGAATATCTACAACTACGTCGATAACTTTTCCAAATGGTACACGAACTAATTTCCCTTGAGCATAAGGCGGATTTTGAAAGTGAAGGCCTCTAACTACATTTTTTATTGAAAGCGATTCATTTTCTTGAACAAAATCTAACGAATAACCAATGTATTCATCAAATTTTGCTTTATGAAAACTCTCAAAAAAATACCCTCTTTCGTCATTGAATTTTTTAGTGTGTATAACGACTAATCCTTCTATTGATGTTGATTCAAATTTCATTTACGTGATATTCTTTTTAAGATTTTTTGCCAAAAAGTTTCTTTTTGTTGTTCTTGTTCATCATAATAACCAGAACCATATCCATATCCATATCCATATCCATATCCATACCCATACCCATACCCATACCCATACCCGTATCCATACCCGTATCCATACCCATATCCACTCCTTTTAGCATCAATACCATTAAGAACGATATTCAAGGATTTGATATGTTGCATTTCTAATATTTCAGCGACTTTGTAGGCTGATATTCTTTTCGAATAATGCGCTTTAAAAACATAAATAGGAATATCTGCATTTGCTAACAATTGTATACCATCAGATACTAAACCTACAGGTGGGTTGTCTATGATGATTATATCATAAAGAGATTTAAGTGTTGTAAGTATATTTTGAAACTCATTACTTAAAATTAATTCGGATGGATTTGGAGGAATTGGTCCAGCTGTAATAAAGTCTAAGTTATTGAATTTTGATTTTTGAATAGCATCTTCTAATCCAATTTGATTAACAATCAGATTACTCATTCCGTTTTCATTAGTTGAGTTAAACCCCAAATGAACTTTTGGTTTTCTTAAGTCTAAGTCAAGAACTATAGTTCTTTTACCAGACATTGATATAATCCCTGCTAAATTAAGTGCAATAAATGTTTTTCCTTCACCTGAAATAGATGAACTAATTACGATTGTTTGTGCATTCTTATTGATAAAGGCCATATTCGACCTTATGTTTCTTAAAGATTCAGCCAACATCGATTTAGGTGCATCTTGTACAACAAGTTGAGAGAATTCCATACTTTGCTTCGTCAGGGGTACTCCACCTAATATATTTATGGTTTGTGGCAAAAGTGATTTTAATTCTTCTATGTTATTTATTTCGTTAAATGTAAGGTATTTGAATGCCAAATATGCTAAGCCTAATAATAGACCAACTCCAATAAATGATAAATAAATCATTCTATTATTCGGAGAAAATGGTTCTGTTGGATTTGTAGGTGCACTCAAAATCCTATTTTCATTGACATAGCCTGCATTTGAAATAGCATATGTAAATTTTTTCTCTTCGTATAGTTTATAATATTTTTCGCTTACTTCAATTAAACTTTCTAATTTTTTGAAGCGTTCTTTTATCTTGGGAAAATTACTTGATTCAGATTCAAGTTTGTAAAGATTTTCATGAATTGAATTTATACTATCACTTATATTACTTTTTATAATTCGATATGAATTTCTTATGTTACTTAATGTTGCCTTTATTTTTTTGTTAATTTGCTTAATTTCACGAGTTTGTTCAGTAAATGTATATAAAAGTTCTTCTCTTTTAGATAAATATTGTTGTAATTGTTCTGAGTTTTTATTTATCAAATTATTAAAACTTTCATTTTTTAAATCTGGCTTTTTCTTATACAATTCAACTCGATTGGGATCATTATTTATTACTGAAATTTGATTATTTATTTCAACAACATCTTGCTTCAATCTTTTTAATATTTTTTCTTTATTTTCTATTTCGTTTACCATTTCTAATTCTTTACCTTCAAAATTTATCATTTTATAAATTTTTTGATAATAAAGAATACTGTCGTTTGCTTTTTTGATTTCAGCTGTAAGTGAGTCTAATTGTTTATCAATAAATATAACACTATTGTCTGCACCTTGTGTACGAATTTCTTGATCATAATCAAAAAATGAGTTTGTAATTGCATCAACGATATCATGACAAAAAATAGAATTATGACCAGAATAACTTATTGAAATAGTTTTTGCATTTGGATCTAGAGGTGTAACAACTAAACTAGGAATAAGTGCCCCAACTAATGTTTGTCTATTATTGAATAAAAAATAAACTTTATTAGAAGTGATTGTTGATTTAAATTTATTAAAATCTGGGACTTGAACATTAATTATGAATTGATTTGTTATTATTGGAGTATTTATTTTACCATACCTAATAATCTTTTTTCCATTATGTACATAATTTAGTGAAATAGAAGAACCTTGTTCGTATTTCACTGTGATAGGTACATTACATAAACTTGAATCAATCAATTTATCAGGTATAATTTTAAACGAACTTATTCGATATAAATCTTCTGTAAGTATTTTTCCTTCAGAAAACATACTAATTCGTAAATCAAGTTTTGAAAGTGCTTTTTCGAATAAAAAAGGAGAACTTAAAAATTGAATTTCAGCTGATATGTCATTGTTTGCGTTAGCATTTGTTACTCCAATAATTTCTGCAGTTTGATCTTTATCAACAATTTGAATTACGCTATTTGATTCATAGACTGCTTTTGTATATCTTAAATAAAAAAAACTGATTACATAAAATAATCCGGTAGTTAAAACAGGAAAATACCAATGTCTTACAATTATATTTCTAATTATATGCGGGTAAAATCCTTTGTTAACAATAAAGCTTTTAGAAGGAGAATTCATTTCGAAAAGATTTTAAAAAACGTGTAAGCTGAAATTGCTGTAGTAACTAGTGATAAATATGGAGTATATTCTTTTGTTAATTCTAATGGAATATTCACTCTCTCTTCGATAAATATATAGTCGTTAGCTTGCACTAACATTTCACCTGCTTCAAGTTTATCTATAGTTGATAAATCAATGATATAGACTTTACGTTTATTATTTTCTGTGCGCACAATGCGAATGTTATCAGCACTTCCCCTTTCAGGTATTCCCCCTGACATTGCTATAACTTCTAATAATGTAGTTTTAGCATTATTTAGTAAGATAATTGAAGCAGTACTTCCATTACCTTTAAATACAATTACACGGGAGTTAGAAATTGTTAATTTTATGTATGGATCATTAATATATTTTGAAAACTCTTTAGTTAGCAATTCTTCACACTCTTTTACTGTTAATCCTTGTAATTCTAGATCTCCAATTAACGGAATATAGGTTTTACCATCTTTTCTAATAGTGAAATCACCAGTTCCAAGTGAATTTTGATTGTTTCCTAAAAATAGCTTTTCTCCATTATTAGCCATTACGTTAAATGATATTTTATCATCTACTGCAATTTTATAATCAGGATATGGAGCACGAGCCAATGTGTCAAATTTAAAATCACTCCCCTTAGGAATTTTGAAAAGTTTGTTTCTTTGTAAAGAACAAGATTGAGATGATATTATTAATATTAGGAGAATTAATGGATATATTAGTTTTTTCATTTATTTAATAATTTATAGTAAAGTTCTTCCACATCTTTTACCAATCTAGTGTAATGAAATTTGTCTTTAACAAATTCCCAACCATTTTTTGAAAAAGATTCTCTTTTTACTTTATCATTAATTAGTTCCAATAGTTTTATCGAGAATAAATTAATATCGTTTTTAGGTATTATATATCCGGTTTCACCATCTAAAACAATATCTCTTATTCCTCCAACGTCAGTTGTTATAATAGGAATACCTGAAGCTTGTGCTTCAATTAAACTGACTGGTGTACCTTCGTTATCAGATGTTAAAGATATTATATCCATACCAGGATTAAATGTTGCTATATCAAATATCCAAGAAGTTAGTATTACTATATCTCCAAATTTATTATTGATTTGAGAAGCTCTTATGGAAATATGTTCAGTTAAATCTCCATCTCCAACTATAAAGACTTTGATTTTAATGTTTTGATTTTCTTCTAAAATTTTATTGATTACATCTAGGAAAAAATCATGGTTTTTTATTTTGGTAATTCTACCGATGATTGCGATGGCAATTTCATCATCTTTTATTCCAAATTCATTTCTAGTTTTAGTTCTTTTTTCTTCTCTATTTAGATTAAATTTAACTAGATCAAATCCTAACGGAATTACGAACGTTTTATCTGGTGCAGAAATTTTATGAATATCACAAATTTCCTTTTTTTGTTTTTCGCTAATTGTAATAACCGCTGAGGTTTTTTTCGCTAGGTTTCTTTCAATTAATTTTATTAGTGCTGTTTTCCATTTAGAAAAATATGAATGGAAAACATGTCCGTGATAAGTGTGTACTACTATTGGTACTTTACATGCGAAAGCAGCTCTTCTGCCTAATGCACCCGCTTTAGAAGCATGAGTATGAACTATGTCTGGTTTAAATTCTTTTATGATTGCTTTTATTTTTTTGTAGGCCTGTCTATCAGTTTTAAAATTTGGAATTCGTTTAAGTTCTTTTACTAAAGTAGGTTTAATTTGGTATTCTTCAGGGATATGAAATGAATCAGTTTCACCTTCTTCAGGTAGACCACCAATTAGAACTGTTTCAAAATCATCATTTAAAAAACGCGTTAAAAAAGTTGCATTGTAGGTAGGACCTCCAAGATTAAACCTGTTTATTATGCGTAAAACTTTAGGCATTAAATTAAATAATAAAATTAATCTGCAAATTTAATTTTTTATATTGAAACATACTAATGCACTTTTATAACTATTTATTTGTTCACAACTTATTTGTATATACTCTAATTGTATTTTTAAAAATCTAATTTTTGTATATCAAATACATTTGTTGTGAGAATTTTATTACTCATTTTTTTCTTATTGCTTTTTTCTTTTTTAGATGCACAGATTAAAATTGATAGTGTTTTCAATGAGTTTAAAAAAGATAAAGCATTACAATTTTCTACAGTTAGTTTTGTAGTTAAGGATTTAGTTTCAGATTCTGCTTATTTTAATTTTAACGATTCTTTACCGGTTGTTTCTGCTTCTACAGTAAAGTTATTTTCAACTGCATCAGCAATTGAGATGTTAGGCGAAGATTATCGTCCTAGAACTAGTTTTTATGTTGATAAACTACCCGACACTTCTGGGGTTATTTTTGGCGATTTGATTATAAGAGGAGGAGCTGATATATCTTTCGGTAGCCAATATTTTTCTAAAAATGATTCTGTAGAAAAACAAGTACTTAAAATTGCTGATACGCTTTACAACCTTGGTGTCAGAGTAATTAGAGGGAATTTGGTTGGTGATGGCTCATCATTTGGATATCAAGGTGCGCCAGATGGTTGGGCTTGGGAAGACTTAGGTAATTATTATGGGGCATTTCCTTCTGGTTTATCGATTTATGATAACATTGTTAAATTTCAATTTTACGTAGGTGCTCCTAGAACTAAACCAATATTGTCATCTAGTTTTCCTGAAATTCCAAATTTATTATTAAGAAATTCACTGCTTTCTATCAATGGTGTAGGGGATAATTCATGGGTTTATGGCGGTCCTTATTCATATGAACGCTCTATTCGTGGTTCTTTAGGTTCTTACAATAAAGCTTTTATAGTTAAGGGTAGTATGCCTGATCCCGAAATGCAATTTTTACAGGCAATTAAAAATGCGTTTATTAAAAAGGGGATAATTTTAGAAGGGAATTTAATTGGTATAAGAACAAATCCTGATTCTAATAAAATACAGTACGGAGTCAAAACAAATATATATACTCACTTAGGAGCATCGGTAAAAGAAATTGCTTATTGGACAAATTTAAAAAGTATTAATGTTTTTGCAGAAACATTAACTTCTTGGATTGGTTTTGAGAAAACAGGTTTAGGTACAGTTGAAAATGGTGTAAAGTCAATTCAAGATTTTTGGAAAGGAAAAATATATACAGATGGATTAAATTTAACTGATGGAAGTGGCCTATCTCGATCTAATAGTGTAAGTGCTATGAATTTTTATTCATTACTAAAGTATATGTACTTTTCTAAAAACAAAGAAACATTTTTGAATACATTACCTATTACTGGTCAATCAGGTACCTTAACCTATTTTTGTAAAGGTCAATGTTCAGAAGGAAAGATACAAGCCAAAAGTGGTACAATGAAAAGAGTAAAGTCATATGCCGGATATGTAACAACAACTTCTGGAAAAAAGCTCGCATTTGCTTTAATTGTTAATAATTATAATTGTGGAAATAATGCGATTATGAAAAAAATGGAATCATTAATGAATGCAATGTATTTGCAATAGTTTTAATGATTTATTTCATATTTAATTATTTCATTCCAAAAATCACTGATAGTTAAATTTTTGTGTTTAAGCATTCTAGGTACTATACTTGCAGGAGAGAAACCCGGAGTAGTATTTACTTCAATTACATATGGTTCGTTATTAACAAGCATAAAATCAATTCTAGCCACAGATTTTAAATTTAATAACGAGTAAATTTTCTTTGTCAGATTTTCTACTTTTTGGGCTTCTTCTTCTGAAATTCGAGCAGGAATTATTTCTTCTGATTTCCCCATATATTTTGCTTCAAAATCAAAAAAATCATTTTCACTTACGATTTCAGTAATAGGAAGGGTGTGAATCCCATTACTTGTTTGGTATACACCACAAGTTACTTCGGTACCTTTCAAAAAAGATTCAATAACAACTGTTTTACCTTCATTAAATGCTTTATTCAGCGCTGGTTTTAATTCGTCTTTAGTTTTTACTTTAGAAATTCCATAGGACGAACCAGAATCAGAAGGTTTAACAAAACATGGGAGACCTAATTCTTCAACTATTTTATCTTCATTGATAGTTTCTTTGTTGTTTAGCAATATTGATTTTGCTACTTGGATATTAAAGCTCTTTAAAAATTGATTGCAATACCATTTATCAAAAGATAAAGCAGATGCTAAAGACCCTGAGTTGATACAAGGAACTTGATTCATTTCAAATAATGCTTGAATCTTACCGTTTTCACCAGGATTTCCATGAATATATATAATTCCCGCATCTAATTTTATGATTTTATCATCATTACTAAATGATAAAGTCCAAGGGTCAAACGCTATGTTTTTATTTTGATATTGTGCTATCCATTTATCTTTTTCAACGAAAATTAAAAAGGAATCATATTCTTTTGGGAAATTTGTTAAAATTGTTGTTGCGCTTTTTATAGAGATCTCATATTCAGAAGAGTATCCACCACAAAGAATTCCTATTTTTTTCATACACTAATTTTTCACTAAATTAAATATCCATTTTAATTGTTCCATTATAATTTTTTAAAGTTTTAAGCATTTCTTTTTTAAAAAAATTGATTTTAAGTTTTCTTATATTTGTTAACTATAATCTAAATCAGATGAGCAGATTTAACAATATTAAAGCTTTTATAAGTTCAAAACATTTTGTAAAACAGGTTGGATACTTAATCTTAACTTATTTATTAATTGTAGGAGGTACACTTTTATATCTAGATATTCGAACACACCACGGTGAGAAAATAGCAGTTCCAAATTTAATAGGTAAGCATATAGATAATATAGAAGAGCTGTTGGATGAGTCTGGATTAGAACATATTATAATAGATTCGATTTATAGACCTGAATTACCAACGGGTACAATTGTGAAACAAATTCCTGAAGCTACTTCAAGAACTAAAGTTTTTGTTAAGAGTTCCAGAATTTTAGAGATAAGCTTATCAAAGAAAGTAAGGTTAGTAGCAATCCCTGATTTAGTACATAAATCTAAAAGATATGCTGAAAGCATATTAAAGAATAGAGGTTTAAAATTCAGATTAAAATATTCAATTAGTCCCAACGATATAGATGCTGTAATATCTCAAAGATTTAATGGTCGAAATGCAACTGAAGGTTTGAAGGTGCCTTATGGTTCAGTTATAGATTTAATAGTTGGAAAGGCTTCTAAAGATGAACCTTTTGATGTTCCTGATTTATATGGAATGACCTTAGCTCAAGCAGATTCTATTGTTTACGAATTACCGTCAGTAAATTTAATCATAGGTGAATGTTTAGGGTGCAAAACCAAGAAAGATAGCCTTTCAGCAAGAATTACTGGTCAAACACCTGAATATTTTGAAGGTAATACTAGACCGCCAGGTTCTGATATTGTGATTTTTTTAGATAAAAATTTCAACGATAATAGAGACAATTCAGATGAAGATGCAGATTAATACTAAGTTTTCTTTTTTCTTTAAGATGAAATTTTTCTTTATTTTCTACTTATTTATTTTTTCATTTTCTTCTTTAGCACAAGATGAAATACTTCAACCAATTTATAGAACATCTGAATTAAAATCGAACAAAAGGAAATTAAATGATACTTTGTTTATATATACAACTGATACTCTAACTTTACCTTTTATTGATGATTTTTCTGAAAACCATTTTCAAAAATATACTAAAAATACAGCTGGTATTAATGTTAAAAAAACCTTGTTTTACAAGTACTTGATTTCAAATTCACTTAAAGTGAATTTAAATAAATTTTCAAGTTCATTACCAATTAAGTATATCCACTCCATCCAAACGAAAAAGGATTCCATTATTCAAATTAAGGTTCCAGAAGTAAAACTTAAAGTTGCTGATTTTTCATTGTATCCTGTTAAATATTCGGATCTTATTGTTTATCCAAATTTTAAAGTTTATGATACTATTGATAAAGTAGATATTCCTGATACAATTTGGTATAAAAATCAAGAGTTTTTTCAAGATTCTTTACTAGTTTTCGAAAGTAAAATAGATGATAAAAACGCCTATTGGTTAGATTCAAACGTTTACATTAATGATCATTTCCCAATTAATCCATGGACAATTGGAGTTGCTACTTTTGACGGTTTAAATTCGGAAGGGTACCCTTATTTTATAAACTCTTCTATTCGAGGCTATGGTGATTATTTGACTTCTAAACCTTTTGATTTGGCTGGTTTAAAATTAAGTGATTCTGTATATTTTAGTTTTTTATACCAACCTAAGGGATATGGAGATGCACCAGAAAATATAAATATTGGATCGACATCTAAACACGACTCTTTGTGTTTACAATTTTTTAATCCAACTTACAATAAATGGTTTTCAGTTTGGTCAGAAACCGTGAGTGATGATCCGATAATTAGAAATAAACAGTTTATTAATTTTAAAAAAGTTCATTTTAGGATTAAAGATTCAACGTTCCTTAAAAAGAATTTTCAATTTCGATTTGTGAATTATGGAGATTTATCTGGTAGTTTGGATCATTTTCATTTAGATTATGTCAAGTTTAGAAAAAATTCAGGTTATCAAGATACTCTTTTTAAAGATTTTGCTTTTGTATATCCTATAAAATCAATTTTGAAAAAGTATTATTCTGTACCTTGGAAGCATTTTGTTAATGTGCCTAATAAACCTATTAATGATTCAATTCTTTTTACCATACGAAATGGAAGTAATATTGATGAAAATAATGATCAAAATGGTTCATTAATATTATTTAAAAATGGTAAAGAGTTTAATAAGTTTAATATTGCAGGTCAGACTTTAACCAATGGTCAGGTAAACTATTCAAAGTTTACATTTTATTCATCATTTGTGAATTTTAAAGATAAAATCAATATTCCTTTTAATGGAGAAGATTCAATGTCTGTAAATATAAAAGCAACGATTAACGCATCATTTAAGAATCTACCAGAAAACGATACATCAGACTATACGCAACATTTTGCCGATTATTATTCTTACGATGATGGATCAGCAGAGGCTGGATATGGATTAAAATTAGCTCAATCATCCGTAGCATATAAATATAAATCACTTATTTCTGATTCGATTTTAGGAGCTTACATTTATTTTTTACCTTCTGTAATTGATAATAAACAAAAACAGTTTGCATTAACGATTTGGAAAGATAACAAAGGAGTCCCAGGCGAAATTATATATGAAGATGATGACTTTTCTTTACATAGTCCTGTTTATGGAAAAACTAGAGATGATTTTAAACCTTATTATTTAAAAGATTTCAAACGAATATTACTTGACACCACTTTTTTTATAGGTATAAGACAAATTGATAAGGATCCTATAAATATAGGCTTTGATAGAAATACTAAAACGATAGGTCAAATTTTTTATTCCTTGGATAAAAATACCTGGAAAAAATCACAAGTTGATACCGTTGGTTCATTGATGATTAGACCAATTTTTGTGTCGAATATTAACAAAAAAGTTTACATAGAAAATAATTTACCAAATCCAGATTTTCTTGTATATCCTAATCCATTAAAAAATAGATTGTATATATTATCAACGGAGTCAAATTTTAGAATTTCAGATATCCAAGGAAGAGAGGTATTAAATTTTTATAATAAAGCAGAAGGAGAAGACATCTCTGATATTACCCCAGGAGTATATTTTATAACTGAAATAAAAACAGGAGCTTCTCAAAAAATAATTATAGAATAATGGAGGAAAAACTTTTAGAAAGTTGGGAAGAAGACGATTTTAATACAGGAGATGAGTTATTTGAACACCATAAATTTATAGTAGATAAAGGACAAGATATTGTTCGTATCGATAAGTTTTTGATGGATAAATTAGCAAATACATCCAGAAATAAGATTCAAATCGCCGCTAGAAATGGTAATATACTTGTAAATAAAAAAGAAGTTAAGCCAAATTATAAAGTTAAACCCAGTGATGAAATTTCTGTAGTTTTTCCTTATCCCGTTAGAGAAATTGAATTAATTCCACAGGAAATTCCTTTACATATAGTATTTGAAGATGAACATTTAATTGTGATTAATAAGTCTTCAAATATGGTTGTTCACCCTGGTTATGGTAATTATAAAGGTACTCTAGTCAATGCATTAGTTTATCATTTTGAAAATCTACCTATGCGAACAGATGACTATTACGGTCGGCCTGGTTTAGTTCATAGGTTAGATAAACATACCACTGGTATAATGGTTGTTGCTAAAACAGAGCATGCATTGACTCATTTAGCAAAACAATTTTATGATAGAACAACAGATCGAAGATATCATGCTTTGGTATGGGGGAATATAGAAGAAGATTCTGGTACTATAACAGGAAATATAGGTCGTTCATTGAAAAATAGGAAGATGATGACTGTTTTTCCAAATGGTGATTTTGGCAAGCATGCTGTTACACATTTTACTGTTTTGAAACGTTTTGGATTAGTTACATTGATCGAATGCAAATTAGAAACTGGTCGAACCCATCAGATTCGTGCTCATATGAAGTTTTTAGGTCATCCTTTGTTTAATGATTTAGAATATGGTGGCGATCAGATTTTAAAAGGAATGACAAGTTCAAAGTATAAACAGTTTATTGACAATTGTTTCCAATTGATACCAGGACAAGCTTTGCATGCTAAAACATTAGGATTTAATCATCCTGAATCAGGAGAACGATTATTCTTTGATTCTGAATTACCACAAGGGTATAAAGACATTTTATTAAAATGGACAAATTATACAAATAATAACATTGAAGCAATTTAAGTTTTAATAGAAATACAATTGCTTGTTGTGTATTTCTTTAAATATTTTTAACTTCATACTTTTTACACATATTCACTTGAAAAATATGAAAATTAAAATTTCTATCTTATTGTTATTGTGTACGTTTTTATTTTTAAAAGCAAATGCACAAGAACCAAAAGAAATTAGAAAAGCAAACAAATATTATAATAATGAAAATTATTGTGAAGCAATAAAGTATACAGTTGAAGCATTTGAAAAAGTTAATCCTAAAAGTAGAAAAGCAATTGAACGAAAAGGTGAAATGGCCTTTAAAACTGGGGAATGTTATCGAAAATTAGAAGATTTTAAAAATGCAGTTGATTGGTATCAAAAAGCAATCATTCTTAACTATCAAAAATTTAATCCGGAAGTTTTGTTTTATTCAGCTGAAATGATTCGTTTTTTAGGGGATCATAAAATGGCAATGGATAATTATAATGCTTACAAAGTATTGGTTAATAATGATTCGAGGGCTGATGCTGGCTTACAAGCGTGTAAAAAGGCAGCTGAATTTGCTGCAAATAAGACAAATCATTTAGTGTCTAATATTACTATCTTGAATAAAGATGGATTTGATATGTCTCCTATTTTTGGAGATAAAAAGAAGTCTTCTGTTGTTTTTAGCTCAGATAGAACAAGTCCTAATTCAGGAGAAATTGATCCAAGAACTTGTTCAGGTCATATGGATTTATGGATATCTCAACAAGATAAAAAAGGGAACTGGGGTGAGCCACAGTTACTTGGTGGTGATAAAATTAATACGGAAAATAATGAAGGGACTGTCTCATTTGACGGGAAATTCAAAAAAATGTTTTTCACTAGATGTCCATTTGAAAAGAATAAAAATTTTGGTTGTGAGATTTGGGTTTCAGAATCTAAAGGTAAAGATTGGGCTGAACCTGTGAAGGTAGTAGTTAAAACATCAGATTCTATTTCGATAGGACATCCTTGCGTTACTTTAGATGGAAATATGTTGATTTTTGTATCTGATATGCCAGGTGGACAAGGAGGATTAGATTTATGGTATTCTTCTTATTCTAAGAAAGCAGATCTTTGGACTCAACCTGTTAATATGGGGCCTGAAATAAATACTGCTGGTAATGAGATGTTTCCTTCATTTAATTCTTACGAAGATTTGTTTTTTGCGAGTGATGGTCATCCAGGATTAGGAGGATTGGATATTTTTAGAGCTACTAAAAAAGATGGAAAATATCAGTGGGAATCACCTGTTAATATTGGTTCTCCAAGGAATACAGAAGGAAATGAATATAGTTTAATTGAAATTAATGATACTGAAGGATACTTTACTTCAGAAAGAAAAGGGAATACAGGTGGGAATATGAAGCCAGACTTATATAAATATCAAATGCCACCTAATATTTTTGATTTGAAAGTAATTGTTAGTAAGCTAGGATCAATCGATAAAAAATTAGGTAATATAAAAGTAATTATAATAGGTTCTGATAGCTCTAAATTTGAAGGGTTTACAGATAGAAAAGGGAATGTGTTTTTTGACTTAAAACCAAATGGAGAACGTATTATCAAAGAGAATACTGATTACCTGATTACTGCTTTTAAAGTTGGTTCAGAGAAAAATAAAAGCGAAACTCAATTTACAACTCGAGGCCTGAACCGTGACCAAAATTTTATAATAGATGTACCATTATTAATTCCTGAAGAAAAAATTAGAATACCTGAAGTTAGGTATGCATTTGGAAAATGGGAATTATTACAGGACTCAACAATTAGCTCAAAAGATTCCCTTAATTTCGTTTATGATGTTTTAATGAAATACCCTAAAATGATTCTTGAATTAAGTTCCCATACAGATTGTCGAGGTAGTGATGATTTAAATTTAATGTTGTCAAATAATCGTGCGAAAGAGTGTATTCGTTATTTAGTTGAAGAAAAAGGAATCGATGTAAGAAGATTAATTCCTGCTGGTAAAGGAGAAAAAGAACCAGTTAAATGGATTGATGAAAAAGGAAAATCAATACTTTTAACAGAAAAGTATATTAATCAGTTTAAAGATAAAGATGCTGTTAAATATGAGAAATTACATTCTTTAAATCGACGTACTGAAGGATTTGTAAGAGGTATGGATTTTGATCCTGATTTAGCTGAACAAAGACTTATTCAACCTATGGATGATTTGTCT
Source organism: Flavobacteriia bacterium (assembly GCA_947464135.1). Classification (GTDB taxonomy): domain Bacteria; phylum Bacteroidota; class Bacteroidia; order Flavobacteriales_D; family Crocinitomicaceae; genus CANHVK01. Next base: position 30,337 of record CANHVK010000004.1, read on the forward strand.
AAAGCTAAAAAAGAGAAAAAAGAAAAGAAAAAGAAGAAGAAGAAAAAATCTTAATATTGTTAGCCGTTTTTAAAACGGCTTTTTTATTTATGCCTTTTAATAAATCAACAAATTATCTAATTAAATTTTTACATTTCGGTTTTTGGATTGCTTTATATTTAGTTCCATATTTCGATCCCAGAGGAGCACGCCCTATTTCTGCATCGAATATTTATTTTTTATTAAATCCACACATTCTTTTCAATCACTTATTATTTATAATTCTTTTTTATTCAAATTCAGAAGTTTTTGTACCAAGATTGTTACTTAGTAAACGTACTGTGGTTTATTATTTAGTAATTTTTTTCTCTGTAATAGTAATTTTGTTGGTAGCGTTTTTGATTTTTCCCTTATTTAAATTACCACACTCAGATTTTCCTAAACCTAATTTACCAAATATTGAAATACTTCATTTGCACCAAACTATTTCCTTGGTATTCCCTTTACTTTTTATTTTACTTGTAAGTACTCTTTATCGTTTGTTAATTCATAAATACAAATTCGAGAAAAAACAAAAAGAAAAAGAAAACGAACAATTAAAAACTGAACTATCATTTTTACGTTCTCAAATTAGTCCGCATTTTATTTTCAATGCATTGAATAGTAGTATAATATTAGTTAGAAAGCAAAGTGAAAAAGCTGAGGAATCTCTCATTAAATTAGCATCATTAATGAGGTATATGCTTTATGAATCTGATAATGAAAAAATAGCAATTGAAGATGAAATAGAGTACATCGAAAACTTTATTGATTTACAAATCATTCGTTTTGAAAAGTCAATTAAAATAAATAAAAAGATTGTATTCGACGAGACTTATTCATCTGACTTTATCGAATCAATGCTTTTAATTCCATTTATTGAAAATGCTTTTAAACATGGTTCTTTAGTTTTGAAAGAGCCTGAAATTCAAATTGAAATAAGCATTGAAAATAATATTCTGATTTTAAGAACAAAAAATAAATTTTCAACTAAAACCAATATTCATGGAGAAACTTCTAAAAATCATGGAATCGGTTTGTCAAATGTGAAAAGAAGATTAGAATTGTTATATCCAAATAGGCATGAATTAAAATTGGATAAGGTTGGCGAATATTTTAATGTATATTTATCAATTCAAATAAATAAATGATTCGCTGTATTTGCATAGATGATGAGCCTTTAGCGCTAGAAATGATGGAGGATTTTATTCGTAAAGTTCCTTTTCTTAATCTTGTCGCATCATGTAATAATGCTATCGAGGCATATGAAATACTGAATTCTAATCAAATTGATTTACTTTTTGTAGATGTAGAAATGCCTGAAATTAATGGTGTTCAGTTTGTTCAATCCCTTAAAAATCGACCCTTTATTATATTTTCAACAGCATATAAAAAATATGCTATTGAAGGATTTGAATTAGATGTAATTGATTTTTTAGTTAAACCTTTTTCTTTTGATCGTTTTTATAAAAGTGTTTTGAAGGTGAAGGAAACTTATAATCTAATTCATAACTCTACACCAACAACATTGAAACAATTACCACCTGATTATTTGTTTGTTAATGCAGATTATAGTTTGGTGAAAGTCATAATTCCTGAAATTTCTTTTATTGAAGGATTGAAAGATTATATTAAAATTTATTTATCTGGCCAACAAAAACCTATTGTAACTCGTATGAGTATGAAAACAATAGAGGAGAGACTTAATTTGTTAGGGTTTATTCGAATTCATAAGTCTTACATTGTTAATCTTGGAAAAATCACTTCCATTAAGAAAACGCGATTATTCGTTCATGATACAGAGATCTTTATTGGAGATAATTACAAAGATCCTTTGTTTAAAGCTTTAGGATTAGATATTCCTGAAGAAAATTAATTATTCGCAGAATATCAGCTATTCGTCGTAACTTTTCTCTGTTTGGTATCTTTTAAAAATTTTGTTTTCATTAATTTTTCATATTTGTTTTATAAAATAAGTTGAACTAATATTCCAAATAATGAAAATAAAATCAAATTTAGCAGTGAGTGACAGCGGATTTATCTTTAATCCATCGAATGGTGACTCTTTCTCAACAAATACTGTTGGTGCAGATATTATTTTACTCTTAAAATCGGGTAAATCATTTGAGGAAATTAAAAAAGAAATTGGTAATAAATACGAAGTGGATGATATTCTATTTGAAAAAGATTTTCATGATTTTGTATCACAGTTACAAGACTATTATTTAGTAAGCAATGACTAATCAATCAACTAAAAGAAAATTGACTGTAGCCGTTACAGGGTTAAATGCAGTTGACAGTCCTGGTCCTGGAGTTGCTGTTATACGAGGCATTCGTGATTGTGAAGATTTTGACGTGCGTATTATTGGATTGTCATATGAATCACTTGAGCCAGGAATTTATATGGAAGGAATTGCTGATAAAGTATATCAAATACCTTACCCTGCAGCAGGTTCTGAATCGCTTCTTGGAAGAATTGAATACATTCATGCCATTGAAAAAATCGATGTGATTATTCCCAATTTTGATGCCGAATTACATAATTTCATTAAGATATCAGATCGTCTTAAAGCGATGGGAATAGGAACGTTTTTGCCTTCATTAGAACAATTTGAAGCAAGAGATAAAATCAATCTTTTTAAGTTTGGTGAAAAGCATGATTTATTAGTTCCAAGAGATAAAACGATTTATGATTTATCTGAATTACCCCAAGTTGCTAAAGATTTTGGTTATCCAATCGTAGTTAAAGGGAAGTACTATGAAGCAACCATAGCTTATACATTGGAGCAAGCACAAAAAGCTTTTCATAAGTTAAATGCAAAATGGGGTTTACCAATAATCGTTCAGGAATTTATTACTGGAACAGAAGTAAATGTAGCCGCATTAGGAGATGGAGAAGGAAACACGATTAGTGCTGTTCCGATGCGAAAGTTGTTTATCACAGATAAAGGAAAAGCTTGGGCTGGTATTACAATCGAAGAGAATAAACTAATTGATTTATCAAAAAAATTCATCTCTGCAACAAAGTGGAGAGGAGGATTTGAAATAGAGATTATGCTTACGCAAGATGGTAAACCATATATTATGGAAGTGAATCCCCGTTTTCCTGCTTGGATTTATCTTACAGTTGGTGCAGGTCAAAATCAACCTGCTTCATTAGTGAAAATGGCATTGGGTCAAAAATTAGAACCTTTTACATCCTATGAAGTTGGTAAACTTTTTATTCGTTATGCTTGGGATTTAATCACAGATGTATCTGAATTTCAAAAAATTTCAGCTTTCGGAGAGTTATAAAATATAAATTATTAAACAAACCTTCCCTATAAGTCACACCGTTTAAAGGTATCCGACTGAGCGAAGTCGAAGTAACTAAAAATTAAAATTATGAGCACTGAAAAATTAAAATATGAAAGACCTGCGATTCGCAAGATGAATACAGGATTAATGAACAAGTTTGGAACGAGAACTGAATATGCCCCTTTTACGCACATTGATGGTGTTTCTGTTAAAGAACTAATATCTAACTATGGATCGCCTTGTTTTGTCATTTCTGAAAGAACTATAAGGAGGACTTATCAAAATGCAGTGAGAGCCTTTAAAACACGTTATCCGAAGGTTCAATTTGCTTGGAGTTATAAAACAAATTATTTAGATGCAGTTTGTAATGTTTTTCACCAGGAAGGTTCTTGGGCTGAAGTAGTTTCAATTTTTGAATATTCGAAAGCAATTGCTAATGGTGTTCCTGGAAATAAAATTCTTTTCAATGGTCCAGAGAAAACAAAAGCAGACATGACAATTGCTATAGAAAATGGTTCATACATTCACATTGATCATTTTGACGAATTATATGATTTAATTGAAGTTACCACTGAATTAAAGAAATCAGCTAAAGTCGCAATCCGTGTGAATATGGATACGGGGGTTTATCCAATGTGGGACCGTTTTGGATTTAATTACGAATCAGGACAAGCATGGAATGCAATCAATAAAATTATGGCTTCTGAATATTTAGATTTAGTTGGTTTGCATTGTCATATCGGAACATTTATGTTGACCCCAAGTGCTTATGGAGTTGCTGCATCAAAACTTTCTGATTTGGCTGTAAATATTAAATATGTTTACAATAAAGCAATTCAATATTTAGATTTAGGTGGAGGTTTTCCTTCTGCAAATACGTTAAGAGGTTCTTATTTACCTGGTTCGGATGTGATTCCTACAATTGATGAGTTTGCAGAAGTAATTACTTCAACGATATTGAATTACGGTTACAAAAAAGAAGAGCTTCCGTTATTAATTTTAGAAACAGGTCGTGCTTTAATTGATGATGCTGGATATTTGTTAGGGAGTGTTATTGCAAACAAACGTCTTTCAGATGGTAGAAGAGCAACAATAATGGATTTTGGTGTAAATATTTTATTTACAGCGTTTTGGTATGAGCATAAAATTACTCCAGCGCAAGAATTTTCAACACATACGGAAGATATGGTGTTATATGGTCCACTTTGTATGAATATTGATGTGGTGCGTCAAAGTGTTACTTTACCAGCATTAAATAAAGGAGATAATGTGGTAGTTCATAAAGTGGGTGCTTACAATATGACGCAATGGATGCAGTTTATCGCAATGAGGCCAAAAGTTGTTTTGATAGACACTAATGGAAATCATCACATAATTCGTGAAAATGAAACTGTTGATACATTGAAAGAAATGGAACGTTTACCTGAACACCTAAATACATTCGATTTATAACTCTAAATTCGTTTAATGTTAACGTTTAAAAATATAAACCAAAGGCTATTGCATGCTATTGATTCAATCATTAATAGTTATGCAGTAGTCTTTTTTTCAAACAACCGTTTTTTTGGCATTTTGTTGCTTTTGGCTTCTTTTGTAGACCCAATAGCAGGAGGATGTGGTTTGTTGGGACTGGTTTCTGCAAATATTTTTGCTTTTGTTTTAGGTTTAAATTCTGATTTTATTCGTAAAGGATATCATGGTTATGATGCAATGCTTGTTTCTATAGGTATAGCTCATTTTTATCAGTTTAATATTACCTTGCTTATAGTAATTATTTGCGTAGGCATTTTTTCAATTTTAATAGCTTCGTTAATTCACGGAGTGCTTCATAAGTATCATTTGCCGTCTTTAAGTTTTCCGTTTTTAATTTCAATTTGGTTAGTTTTTAGTGCGATTCCATCTATGCATACCATTCAAATAAATAATGAATTACTGTATGAACTGAATGAGATTCAAAAGTCAGGAGGTTTTTCCAATATAAAATGGCTTCAATTTATTGAGAATACACAACAGGAATATCTTCATCTACCAAAAATTAGTATTGTTTATCTTAAATCACTTTCTTCTTTATTTTTTCAGTCGAATGTGTTATCTGGTTTATTGATTGCTATTGGGTTAATTATTTATTCAAGAATTGCTTTTACCCTTTCAATTTTAGGATATACTACTGCATATTTCTTTTATCCTTTGTTAGGTGGAGATATTTCAGATTTTTATGAAAAATTCATTGGTCTTAATTTTATTTTTCAAGCGATTGCAATTGGAGGTATTTATTTAGTCCCTTCCTTATGGAGTTATCTGACAACTATTGTATTGACTCCTTTGTTAATTCTTGTTTTATTTGGGTTTAATAAGATATTATATATGATTGGATTAGCTCCTTATTCACTTCCTTTTACCGTAATTACTATTCTGTTTTTATATGTTTTAAATCATCGAACAAAAATTAAAGGCATTCATAAAGTTTTAAATCAAACCTATCAACCAGAACAAAATTTATATGGATTTTTAAATTCAAATCACAGGTTAAGGCAATTCAATTATTTTCCAATTCATTTACCAATTTGGGGTGAATGGATGGTCTCACAAGGACATGATGGTAAAATCACTCATTTAGCTGAATGGAGTAAAGCATTTGATTTCATTGTGTTGGATGATGAATTAAAATCATATCAATTACCCGGAATCGTTACAGAAGATTTTTATTGTTACAATAAACCTGTATTGGCATGTGCTGATGGATATATAGTTGCTGTTCAGGATAATATTGATGATAATGACCCAAATGAGGTGAATACCCTTCAAAATTGGGGAAATACAATCGTTATATATCACCTGGATGGTTTATATAGTCAGGTAAGTCATTTGAAAAAGGGTTCAATAAAATATGCAGTTGGTGATTTTGTTAAACGAGGAGAAATAATTGCTTTATGCGGAAGTTCTGGTCGTTCACCTGAACCACATCTACATTTTCAATTACAGTCAGTTCCTACAATAGGAGCTAGGACACTTGATTTTCCTTTAGCTTATTACTTGTTGAGAGATAACAATAAATTAGAATTAAAAACTTTTGATAAGCCAGTTGAAGGGCAATTTGTAAGTTCAATTGATGTGAATCCGTTGATGAGGTCTGCATATGACTTAATTCCAGGAAAAAAAATATGTTGGACAATAAATCAAAATAGTTCAACCACTTACGAAAATTGGGAAGTATTTACTGATAGCCTAAATCATTCATACATTTTCTGCCATGAATCTAAAGAAATAGCTTATTTCTACAACGATGGAAATATGATACTTTTTACAAGTTATATCGGAAATAAATCGGGATTGTTATATCATTTTTATCTTGCTAATTACAAGGTTGTTTTAGGGTTTTATAAAGGCTTAACGATAGAAGAAAAGTATCCTATGGCAACGATTTCATTAAAGTTAGTTTCTGTATTACAGGATTTTATTGCTCCTTTTTATCAGTTTGTTAAGACTTCTTTTATATTAAATTATGACGAAATTGATGATATAAATCTGACGAATAAGATTAGAATTTCTTCATCCGCAGAGATAAAAATTGCTGGAATAAAACAAAAAGCATTTAATTATAATATTTTCTTGGAGGATAATAAAATTTCAAAATTTGAAATTCGTTCCAAAAAAGGTAAAATCGAGGCAATATGCGAATAGTTCTAATTATTATATGTTTGATATTCATCAAGGTAAATGCTCAAACAAATAAGACTTTAAAAGAGTCGTATGTTGATAGTGTTTCTTATGTTTATTCAATGAAAGGAAATCACAAAGAATTAGTATCTATAGCAAATCAAGCTTTTGATTCAAAAATTGATTTTTATTACTTGAGATATAGATTGGGTGTTTCGTATTTTAATCAAAAGAAATACCTACTCGCTATTGAACATTTTAAAAAAGCATTAGCATTTTATCCTGCAGATTTCTATACAAAAGAGTATCTATTTTATGGTAATTTATATCTAAATAATATTTCTGAAGCAAAACAAATACTTGCTAAATTTCCTTCGAATTTACAATCTAATTATCAAAAGTTGATTGGTAAAGAAAGATTAATTAATATAGAATCAGGCTATCAAACAACAAGTTATGTTTCTTCTCAAGATACCGCTACTTTCCTAGGTCCTGATGGTCTATATGCTGAATCGGATAGGATGAAATCATTACAATATTATCAGTTGGGCGCTAATTTTCCAATTTCAAAAAAGATACAAGTTTATACAGGGCTCTCCTACGTTCAAAATAATCGAACAAGACATATTTATTCAAAGGATAATTATTATTACAATGATTATTTAAATAAAATTTTTAAAAAACAAGTTAAAACGAAAGATACGGCTCAAGATTATAGTTTAAATCAATACCAAGCTTATCTAGGTGCAACAATTTCATTACCGAAAAAGTTCAATTTACAATTTGGTTTCCAAAACATGTATTATTCTCAAAATAAATTGGTTGCGGCTAGTGATTCGATGAAATCAACGTTGTTAGATACCCTGATTTATAATTATAGATACCAAACAATTACCAGTTCTTTGAATAATTATGTGTCATCAATTTCACTGTCTAAATCATATTCTAATATAAACACGATTTTAAATCTTGGTTATTCACGAATTGATAATACTAATATTTATCAAATGGGTACTCAATTCACATATAGTCCATTGGGAAATTATAACTTAAATATTACGGGAGGATATTATATTTCAGCTGATTCTACTAAACGGAATATTCTATTCGCAAAGATTCTGGGTAAAATTTCAGATTCTTGGTGGTATGAAGTATATCATTATCAAGGAAATTTAAAGAATTATCATGAATCAAATGCTTATGTGGTTTATAATATTTCAGATGTTATTAAATCAAAGTCAGGAATAAACATTGCTTATTATTTTCATCCAAATTGGACGTTAAATATGAGGTATGACTTTTTAGTTCGATCAGCATCTTTTACTAAATATATCCCCGGTTCACAAGTGAAATTGTTGGATGATTACATTAATAATTCATTTATAATTAATTTGATATGGAAATTCTAAGTAAAAGAATCTTTTTTGTTTTATCATTTATTGTGTTTTCTTTTAATACTTTATCTCAATCAGATAATGCCATAAGAGACGCGTTAAAAAGGAGTTATGATGCAGAATACCAACTAAAATATGCAAGAGCAATTGAGGAATTAATGGGGGTATATGAATCTTCATCTTATGAATTAAATCTTCGTTTAGGTTGGCTATGTTACAAGAACAATAAATTTGTAGAATCTATAGCATATTATAAAAAAGCAATCATAAAAATGCCTTTGAGTATTGAAGCTAAATTGGGAATTGTATATCCTTTAGCAGCTTTAGAAAAATGGGATGAGGTTGTAAACCAATATAAATCAATATTAAAAATAGATGTATATCATGCTACTGCAAATTATCGATTGGCATTAATTTATTACAATCGATTAGATTATGGAAACTCCTGGAAGTATTTAAAAAATTATATTAATCTATATCCTTTTGATTATGATGGAAATAGTTTAGCAGGTTGGATTAAGTATAGTGTTGGTAAAAAGGAAGAAGCTTACGTTTTTTTCAAAAAGGCTCTTATGGTTAATCCATATGATACAAGTTTTAATAAAGTTTTAGGAATCAAATAATTTAATTTTTTTATTATGAAAAAAGTTTTAATGAATGGATTGGTTTACGGAATGTTAACTTTTACATCAAGTCTAGTTTTTGGTCAAGTTTCACAATCTGATTTAGATTTAAGGACAGCTTTTAAAAAGAGTTATGAATCAGAAGTGGGTTTAAAATATACTAAAGCGATTGAAGATTTAATCCTTTTTGCAAATAATAATACATATGAGGTAAATATTCGCTTAGGTTATCTGAATTACCTAAATGCAAAATTTCTTCAATCTACTTCTCATTACAAAAAATGTATTGAGCTTGCTCCTAAAAGTGTTGAAGCTCGTTTTGGATATATTAATGCCTTGGCAGCACTTGAAAAATGGGATGAAATAATTCTTCAGTATAAAGAAATTTTAAAAGTAGATGCTGGTAATGCAAAAGCCTTATATAACCTTGGCTTGATTTATTATAATCGTTTAGATTATACGAATGCTCAATCTTATTTAAATACATACGTAGCTTTGTATCCTTTCGATTTTGATGGTGTAAATTTAATGGGTTGGATTAAATATTACATGGGTAATAAAGACGAGGCATTCGTATATTTTAAAAGGGCTTTGCTATTAAATCCTACTTCAACCTTGTATGATAAAGTATTATCAAATAAAAAATAAAATATGTTAACACTTTTTTTAATTCGACATGCTGATGCTGAAATTCATTCCACTACAGGAAAAGATATCAATAGATGCCTTTCTTTAAAGGGTAAAAAACAGTGTGTCGAATTGAAAAATCGAATTGATAACAATGATTGGAGTAATGTAGATTTTTATGTCTCCGCAAGCGAAAGAACAAAGCAAACCTTTAATCTTATTTTTCAGGACAATTTTTGTTCTTATCATAATGAACTCTATTTAGCATCTGCTGAAAATTTATTGAGTTTTATTAATAAGTTAAATTCTCCTAAATCAATTTGTATTGTTTCTCACAATGAAGGTATTTCGGCTTTAGCTTCACTTTTAACAGGTCAGCGTATTTTAATGAATACAGCTTCGTTTTTAGAACTTCGTTTTGATTTTGAATCAACTGAATATATCTCTGCTGAAACTGCGTTGATTGATGATTTTATTTTTTGATATACGTGTAGGTAATACTTGTGTTTGAATCTGATATATGTTGATTTCTTATATATTCTTTTTCATAATTTTTCAGTTGATTTTCAATGTTTTCTCTAGGTATATAGCTAGGATTTTCACTAATTAATATTTTTTCTTGTTCTACATATAATAGAGCAAGTAATACACCTGTTATTACCCCACTTAAATGACCTTGCCAAGAAATTTTTTCTTCCACAGGAAAAATACCCCACACTAAACTACCATAGGTAAGAATAATTAACATGGATATCGCTTGATATTTCAATTGTTTTTTAATGATTCCACTGACAAATAAAAAAATGATAAGAGCGTAGATAATACTACTCATTCCAATATGGTAACTACCTTCATTTTCAGCAATCAACCAAGTGAGAAATCCGCTTATAAACCAACTCAAAAAGAAAATTTTGTAAGCTATTTTAGGATAAAAGAAGAATAGTGTAACTAACGTTAAAAATATCGGAATAGAATTATTTATGATATGATTTATGTCTGTTTTTGAATGGAGTAGGGGGGAGAAAATCACCCCAAAAACACCTGATAATGTTCTTGGTAAAATTCCCAATCGTGTTAGCTCAATAGGAGAAACAAATTCACCCCAATATACGATCCACATTAAAGAAATTAAAAGGAAAGGAATAATAACTATCTCGTAATTAATACTAATTTTTGATTTCATTCTTTTTAATTCTCAATAATAATGCCTTTTGTTTTTTACTGACAGAATGACCTATAACAAAAAGTGTCGGCTATTAACCGACACTTTATGAATAAATCAATTAGATTTATTTATAAATATTGTTTTTATTTAACTTCTCCTCTTTTACCAGCACATGTCCATGCAAATGTACTAGCTGTAATGGTTGCTCCTGCACCTTCAGCAATTTTGTCTAATTCGGTTTGAGTAGCTTTTAATGCATCTGCACAAGTTGTAGCAGCTGTGTAAGCGGTAACTTTATTAGTATTATACTTATTATTTGTAAATACTAATTTCTTGTCAATGTAGTTGCTGTAAGCATCTGTTTTACCTATACATGAAGCAGCAGCATCAAATGAAGCAGAAACTTTCACTTGTTTTTTTGTAGCGTTAGCGTATTCAAAAGTAATATTTTCTAATGTACCTTGCGCTTTTGCCTTTATATCAGCTCCTGTCCCTTCTAAACCTTCTCCTTTACAAATTCCATTTTTTAATGTGAATTTTCCTTCAATATATGTTGAACCTTCTGGGCCATCAAGTTCTAAACCTTCATCTGTACCAATTCCGTCACCATGTATTACCATGAATCCATCAACTGTACCAGCATAGTTTTGATCTAAATCAATACCATCATCACCTTGATAATAAACTAAGATGTTTTTACAATTAACTGTTCCTCCAAAAAACTCTACTCCATCGTCTAATGTAGCATAAATCTCAATATTTTCTATAGTAGTTCCACTTCCAACTCCACCAAGAGTCAAAGCATTTATTTCATTTCCTTCACCAATTAATGCTCCACCGTGTCTTATAGAAACGTATTTCAAACTTCCAGAATTATCATCAGTTTTATCTCCACCATAGCTTCCATAAGATTCAGAAGCAGGTATTCCTTCTATTTGTGCTTTAGTATTTCCTGTTGCTGCACTTACAGGTGCATTACCTAAAATTACTAACCCACCCCATTTTTGACTGTCAGTTTTCTTTAAGTTAGTACCAATTGTTTCACCTGATTTAATATTATCTAATTCTGATGTAAATATAATTGGCTTGTCAGCTGTTCCTTCTGCTATCAACTTTCCTCCTTGTGCAATAATAAGCGCAGACGCTAAAGAACCAGTACCTTGTTTACCTTTAATAATAGTACCAGGTTGAATCGTCAAAGTCACTCCAGCTTGAACTACAACTTTACCTCCCAAATAATATACTGAATCAGCTGACCACGTTTCATTTTTTGAAATTAAACCAGCTTTAGTTACAGATTTTGATCCGGTAACAGTAGGTGTTGTAGGTGTTGTAGGTGTTGTAGGTGTTGTTTCTTCTTTTTCACAAGATGAAACTAAAACCAAAGTTCCAAGAGCTAAGCTTGAAAAAATCATTTTTAAGTTTTTTCTTTTCATTTTCTGTTTTTTTTGTCAAATTTCTAATTTTCTTGCTTTGTAGATGTTAGCATTAATTTACTTATAGGTTAATAATTGATTAATAGATATGACCTTAAGTTATGATAATATAAAGCCGGATTTAATTAATTATTATATCAATATAAGGTATCTACTTTTTGTTATTATAAAACATTGTTAAATAATTATTTAAATAAAAAAAGCTATCTTATAAAGACAGCTTTAAATTGATAATTAAGTTAACTTATTGCTTAAAAAGTATAGTTGTATTTAATTGAAAATTGAATACCAGGATTGTACGAAGAGTAAATCTCATCGTTAGTACCATATGATCTATAAAGTAAAGCAATTCTATCTTGTAATATATTATTAACCGTAACAGTGACTTTTGAGTTCTGTTTTACACCAAATTTTCTATACATATTTAAATTCAAACTATTGAATGGATCAGTATAAACATCTGGTACTCTTCCAGAAGAAATTACAGTTAATTGTTCCCCTTGAATGTTGTAAGATAAAGAGATGTTTGTTTCATTTTGTGGGATCTCATAACTAATTGTCCCATTGATTGAGTATGGAGACTGCCCAGCCATTGGTCTGTATTGCCCAATTTCAGGTTGATCTTTTCTTCTATTATTATTTCTTAATTCAAGTTCGTTTTGTCCTTTTTCATCAACAATTACAGAAGTTAAATCTACTTTTGAACTTACTAAAGATGCATTAACACTTAATTTGAAACGATTTAATATTTTATTTGTTTCAGCTTTTGCTAAAGCTTTTTTAAATTCAATCTCTGTTCCCAATATACTTGCATTCCCCGAGTTTCTTGGTTTAACGTTGTTAGGTGCAGTTGCAAATGAAACAAGTTCGATATGACCTTCAAATTGTTTGTAAAATCCAGAAACAGCAAATAATTCTAAATCTCCTATGTAAAATTCATATCTAGCATCAAAATTTGAAATGTTCGTTTGTTTCAAATTAATATTTCCATTGTAAATTCTTTTGGTGATTGGGTCATAAATTTGTGCAATTGATACTTCTTTGAATGATGGTCTAGCTACAGAATTACCTGCGGCTAAACGTAAATTCATTTTTTCATTTAATTTAAGATTCAAATTTATTGAAGGTAATACATTGAAATTTTCTAATGTTTTCTGATTATTTAAAACAATTGTTCCTGTGTTATTTTGTCCCGTATAGTACATTTGAAAATTTTCAATTCTAACACCATATGACAAGTTTAGACGCTCTTTTATTGGATGAATCAATTGTATGTAAGCACCTACTGTATTTTGATTTGCTTTATAATTGTTAGTAGGCTCATAATTTCCGATTGTATACGTACCTTGTCTTGTTGTTGCGTTCCAAATTTGATTTTCACTTAAGAACCAGTTAGGGTCAATTTCAATTTGATTTAAGTTACTAGGTCTATGTCTGTATGCAAATACAGAAAAATCTCTGCTTTTGTATGTTCCTGTCATACCAAGTTTCAGTTTAGTTTTATCTGTAAAAGAGTGAATGACATCTGTTTTTAAAGAGTTCGTAATTTCATCTAATTCTCTCCAAAATCGATCAATACCAGCTCCATTACCTGTGCTTAGTGTAGTATCTCCATCTGTGATAGATATTTTTGTTTCTCTGAAATCAGGCTCATAAACATTGGATAAAGAGAAAGCATTTCCCCAAGTAATACTTGTCTTTCCAATTTCGTGAGCTCCAGTTAAAATTGCTGTACTTAACCTTTTACTAGCGTAACTAATTATATTTTCATCAAGTAAAGATATATTATTAATGTAGTCTTGACTTTTTCTTCTCATTGATGTTGACTCACCATTTTGTAAGTGTAATAATGTCAGATCAAACATATTTTTTTTGTAAGCTATCGAGCCAGAAGCTAATAAATTCCAGTTTACATTATTTCTACCAACATTTCCTATTCTTGATGACCACTTTTCTAATTCATTAACTTCACTTTTTTCATTCTTAAGAAATTCGTTGGATTCGAATTTATCATAATATATGTTATCATTTGAGTAACTTAATGAAGTGTAATAACCTGTTGTTAAGTTGTCTTTTTTAGAAAATTTATTCCCATGGTTTATTGAAAAAGAACCATTTGGTAAGCTAGTAGTGTTTTTTGTCCCTAGTTCACTATTGAAAGAACGAGTAACTTTCTCCAAAATTGGGTCAGCTAATACTTCGTCTGGCAGATTCATAGTTGAAATTTTAGCGCCATCAACAGTCGGCAAGCTTCTTTGTCCATCATCAAAACCTAACCAATCTGTTTTGCTAGGGGAATAGCTTAAAAAGTTTTTATTAAAGTGCATTGAAGGGTTGTAATCTAAGCCCAAACCTATTTCAGTTGTTTTTTTTGATGGAAATTTTTTCGTAGTTATACCGACTAATCCTCCTGTAAAGTCACCATAAAGATCTGAAGACATTGTTTTGTATATGTTTAAATTGTCTATGATTGACGTTGGGAAAATATCTAATGGTATAGCGTTAACATCTGGATCTAAACCAGGTATTACTAAACCGTTTAAAGTAGTTTGTGTATATCGATCTCCTAAACCTCTTACATAGATGTATTTACCGTTTTGAATAGTAACACCTGTAATTCTCTTGGCTGCTCCAGAAACATCACTATCACCAGTTTTCTTCATGGATTGAGCCGATACACCGTCTGTTACTGTAACAGCATTTTTTCTTTCCATCAACATTCGTTTGTCTGTACTTCCTTTGTTTGGATCATTTCCTTTAATTATAATTAGTTTTCCTTGAATGGCTTTCTTTTCAAGATTAATTTCAAGTTGAACATCTTGATTTGTAATCGTTAATGTATCGTTTTTCAGTTCATACATCGGATATTTATAAGTAAGAGAATATTGCCCATTTGGGATATTTTCAAAAGTAAATTTCCCATCTAAATCTGTTTTAGCTACTTTTTTGATTGTATCTAGTTTGATTAATACACCTGGCAAAGTTTCTTTTGTGTCGTAATCTTTGATGATTCCTTTAATGGTGTTTTGTGAGTAAACAATAATTGAACACACACTGAAAAGTGAGAGAATTAATAACTTTTTCATACCTGTTTTTTTCTAGTACAAAGGTTATTATTCTTGTTTTTCTTTAATAGGGTTGTATATTAAACCTATGTTAATTTAAATTAACAAGACTTAACTTCAAGGTAATTTAGCGTTTAACTTTTGTTAAGATTTAATTTTATTAAATTCTTGTAAAAAGTCGATGTTTTCTTCTATGTGATTTCCAACTATAATGATATTTACACCTAAATTTTTAAGATTAATTATTTCTTTAGTTGATTTTATGCCTCCACCAGCGATTATAGGTAAGTTTGTTGTTTCTCTAATATCTTTAAAATAAGATTTTTGATTACTTTTTTTAGCGCCACTTCCTGCATCAAATAAAAGTATTTTTTTTCCTAAATATTTAGCTGTTAACGATAAATTTAGTAGTTCTTTTTTTGATGTTATTTTGGGCGAGTTGTTGGTTATTTTTGATGTGCTTGAGTTCCCTTTTTCATCAAGTAAAAAATAACCGGTAGGTATCACCTCAAGATTGGTTTTTGCAATTTTATCCGTGCTTTTGATTTGCTCTTCTATTAAGTATTTTGGATCATTCGATGTTAATAAACTTAAATAGAAGATAGCATCTGCATAAGTTGAAACCTGTGTATGATTTCCAGGGAAAATAATTACGGGAATCTTTGTGTATTTTTTAATTTGAATTATAATCGGATCTAAATGAATTTCATTTAAAGTGCTCCCACCAACGAATATAAAGGTCACATTTGATTCGTTGATTTTATGAATTAATTTTTCAATTTCAGCAGGTTTATTTGTCTTTTCTGGATCGATTAAAACTGCAATAGCACCTTTACACGAGCTAATTCTTTCAAGTATTGTCATATTATTTTTTTTCTGCATGGCAAAGCACATAATCTTTATCGATTTTAAAAAACATTAGTCTGTAAAAGTCAGTTCCAACATAGCTTTCTCCTTCTATACAGTTTGAAAGTGAAACATTAATATTATTTAAAAAAATGTTTTCTTGATTCTCCAAACATTTATATGTTGCTTCCTTTGCACACCAAAGCATAGTCAAGAATTCTTTTTCTTCTATTAAATCTGAAGTCTTCCATTTCTGTTTGATTTCATTTTCTGAACAAAATTTATTCTTTAAGTAAATAATTTTTTCGTCGATTTTTTCAACGTCAATTCCAATTTGATTTTTTAAATTGGTTGCAACTATTACATGTTCCTTTTTATGACTAATTGAAATATATGATTTGTTTTTCAGTTTTGGTTTTTTATTCGAGTAATATAGTTCTCCTTTATGATTGTAATAATTATAAAGTAAAGTTCTAATAGCTATGAACTCATTTTTTCTAGATTCACTTATAATCTTTTTGTAATCATGAATTTCTTCTGCAGTTAAAAAAGATTCGACTGGTTTTTTCTTGATCTTATCTGAATTCAGATGCAAAAAAACGCTATTTAAATCTTTGTTTATAAATAAAGTACTCATAATAATGTGTGAAATGTAGAAACAAACTTACATTTTTTGTTATTGATTCAATTTATTTAATTCTTTTCTTTTATCTAATTTTTTTAAAAAGCTTTAACATTTAGTTAAAATTATATAATTTTACACACTTGCGGAAGAAGGTATTTTTCTGTTTTTTGAATTATAATTAAATATTATGTTGAAGAAATTTAATTTAATTGTCTTAGGCTTACTTCTAACAGTAGGAGAAGTTTTTGCTCAAGAAGGCTCCGGTATTATTAAAGGTGTTGTTGTTGATGAATCTAAAGGTAATGCTCCTATTTATGGTGCAATTGTTGTTTTGAAACAAAACGGAAATGAAAAGGGGAAACGAAAAACTCAAGACAAAGGTCAGTTTCGTTTTGATAACCTTTCTGCGGGAAAATATGAGATTATCGTAGGTTACGCTACTTATCCTAAATTGAATTTAACAGATATAGTTGTTAAAACTGAAGGAGTTGTTTTCCTTGGTGAATTAAAAGTTGGTCCTAAGAAAACTCAAACTGTTGTCATTAAAAAGAAACCGCCATTAATTAATCCTTCAGGTCCGTCTATTACATCTTATACTGCTGAAGATATGGAAAACATGGGTACGCGAAATCCGGAAGATGTCGTTGCTCAGTCTGCAGCTGTAACAAAGCAAGAAGGTGGTAGTGGAGTGAATATCAAAGGAAGTTCTACTGATGGTAACTTAATTATGATGGATGGTGTTAAAGTCCGCGCAACTCCAAATTTACCTAAAGGTGCAATGCAAGAAATTTCAGTTATTACAGGAGGTGTTCCTGCTAATTATGGAGATGCTGTTGGAGGTGTAATTTCTATTACTACGAAAGGTCCAACCGCGTATTATTTTGGAGGAGCTGAATTTCAAACATCAGGTCTTTATTTTAGAGGTAAAGATCCTAGTGGTTATGATGACAAAGTTTATGGGTTAGATAAATATGGGTATAATTTATTTGAAGGTTTATTGTCTGGTCCACTTTGGATGAAAAAAGATTCAACTGGTAAAAAAACATCTCCAATTTTAGGATTTATGTTAACTGCAAACTATACTAGTCAGTTAGATAATTCACCCATAGCCTATGGAGGAGCCTACAGAGTTAAAAAAGATGTAAGAGATTTTTTATTAGCAAATCCCCTTCAAGTGAGACCTGATGGACAGGTTCCAGTTAGTAATGCGTTGTTTTTAACTAAGGATGATTTTGAACAAAATCCTTGGAGAATGAATGCTGCATCTGCAGCTTTGTCTGGTACTGCTAAAATTTCTGTAAAGCTTCCAAAAAACATGAATTTAGTTTTTGGTGGGAACTTTTCCTATTCTTATGGAAAAGCGTATTCTAGAAACTCATCGTTGTTGAATTTTACGAATAACGGTGATTACAACAGTAGAAGTTTAAATACATATGTTCGTTTATCTCAATATTTTAGTGCAAAAGAATCAAAGGAAGGAGTTAGACCACTCATTCAATCTGCAGGTTATAATTTAATGATTGATTATTCAAATAGTGGTGGACAAACTTACGATGAAAGATACAAATTTGATGCTTTTAATTATGGTCATATTGGAACTTTTACTACTACTAGGACGCCGACTTATGCATATGACTTACCAAATTCAACAGCTTTTTTAAATGGGTATAGAGATATCTCTGTTGACTTTGTACCAAATCCTAATAATATGGAATTAGCAGCTACTACTATCCAATATTATAATATGTATAAGGGACAACCTGAAGGTCATTTTGAAAATATTACGCAACTCCAATCTGGAAATGCTTTGATAAATGGTACCTTGCCTCAAGATGTATATGGTCTTTGGGGAAATTTAGGTACTCCTTACACTTCTATGAGTAAAACAAACTTAGAGCAGTTCCGTGTGACTGGTTCTGGTAATGCAATTATTGGAGAACATGCTCTTACAATTGGTTTTGAATATGAAAAAAGATGGGATAGAAGTTGGTCTGTAAATCCAATATCTCTATGGACATTAGCAAGATTAAAAGCTAATTCACATATTAATCCAGTTGGTACTGAAGTTGAAAAAATCGAGGTATTAAATGGGATTAATAAAATAACATATAAACCTATTAATGCATCTTTTGCTGCTTCAAATAATGGAGTGTTTGGAGGAGAAAAGAACCTTGATGTTCAGTCATTTTTTGATTATAATTTAAGAAATAAATTAAACCTTTCTGGTGGAGGAGCTAACAGTTCACATATTGATGTCTTGAGTTTAAATCCATCTTTACTTTCTGTTGATATGTTTTCACAAGACGAATTATTAAATAATGGTAATTCATATATTGCTTATTATGGTTATGACCTTGCTGGAAATAAAGTGTCAGGTAGTACTTCTATTCAAGATTATTTTACTGCTTTTGATAAAAATAATAACTACAAGCGTTTTGTAGGAGCTTATCAACCAATATATGTTGCTGGTTATATCATGGATAAGTTTGCAGTAAATAATCTAGTTTTTAATGTTGGTGTTCGTGTGGATGTTTTTGATGCAAACCAACCTGTATTAAAAGATCCATATTTATTATATCAATCAAGAACAGCAGGTGAAGTTCGCAACTTAATTAAAGAAAATCCTCAAACATACTCTTGGGCTGTTGTACCTGCTTCCGTTGATGATAACTCAATTGTTTATGTTGATGATTTAAATAATCCAACACAAATTAATGGATTTAGATCAGGATCGCAATGGTATTTAGCAAATGGAAATCCTACTGAAAAATCTAGTGAAATTAGAGGTCCTGGTGGAATTACTCCTTGGTTATTAGATCCTACTGATAAGGAAAAAAATAATGTTAAATCAGACGCTTTTAAAAATTATACACCTCAGGTTAATGTAATGCCACGTTTAGCTTTTTCATTCCCTATTGCAGAAAAAGCAGCATTCACTGCTCATTATGATATCCTAACAATTAGACCAAATAATAGTATCACCAGATTTGATCCTACCGACTACCAATTTCTATCTTCTACATCAACTCCTACTATAAGTAATCCAGGATTGAAACCTAAACAAACAATTGATTATGAAGTAGGTTTTCAACAAGAGTTGTCAGAAAATTCAGCATTAAAAATTGCTGGATTCTATAGAGAGCAAAGAAACGACATTCAATTAGTTAGAATTATAGATGCTTATCCTAGCTCTTATTCTACTTATGGTAATATTGACTTTGGTACAGTTAAAGGGATGACATTATCCTATGATTTGAGACGTGTTAATAATTTAAGAATGACAGCAAATTATACTTTGCAATTTGCTGAAGGAACAGGTGCAAATTCTTCTATTACACAAAATGTAACTAGTATCGGTTACAATTTTAGATATATTTTCCCTTACAGTTATGACATTAGACATCAGTTAAATATAGTTGCTGACTATAGATATGATGTTAAACCTGGTAAAAAATACGAAGGCCCAATGATTGGTAATTTTGAATTATTAAAGAATACAGGATTGAATCTTACTACAAATATTTATTCTGGTTCTCCTTATACTGCTCAGGGTGGCCCTGCGACTACTCAATATGTGGGTATGACTGGTACTGTTAATGGTTCTCGTTTACCATGGACTTATAGATTAGATTTAGTTTTAGATAGGAATTTTGTAAAAGAAATTAAAAAATCAGAAAATGAAGAGCCAACTAGATTAAATATAAATGTATATATAAGAGCTACAAACTTATTCAATCAATTAAATTTATTAGGAGTATATCCAGGTACTGGTAGTTGGAAAGATGATGGTTTTTTAGCTGCTGCTCAAAATCAAAATGCTATTCAAAATCAGTTAAATGTTAAGTCATATATTGATTACTATACTATGGCTATACAAAATCCTGGAAATTTGAGTGCTCCAAGAACGGTTAGATTAGGAGTGAGAGTTGATTTTTAATTATAATTTACAATAGAAAGTTATGAAATATTTAATTTTAGCTGTAACATTTGTTTTTTATGTCGTGGGGTTATCTTACAACCATGATAAAATAGTTGTTTCACAAGATAAAATTTTGAAGGCTAGTTGTGCACCTAGTAACACACGTTTGCAGTTTCAGTACAATGATGTTTCTGCTTTAATGGAACCTGCTGGATTAATGTTTCTTGATAGAGCAAATGGAAAAGGTTTTTATGAAGTACCTGCTGGTTCAGGATCATCTGCAATTTATGCAGCTTCACTTTGGATGGGGGGTGTTGACGTAAATGACCAGTTGAAAATTGCGGCTCAAAAATTTAGAGCAGCAGGTAACGATTTTTGGACTGGACCTTTAACAACAAAGGATGGATTTGCTGGTGACTATGATCCTTCTAAACCTGTTGGTGATGGTGCTATACACAGCTATGGAGATGGAAATGTCTCTGCAGAAACATGTAAGGCATTTGATCGCTTTTTTACTATTCGAAAATCTGAAGTAATTCAATTTATTACATGGTTTGAATGTAAATCTAAAAACGAAGCAAATTGTACTTCCCCTTCAAATGAAATACTAAATCGTATATATGCATGGCCAGCTCATGGTGATGTTTCTTTGTATCAAGATTATTATTTGGCACCTTTTAAAGATGTAGATAATGATGGTAAATATGATCCGCTTAAAGGAGATTATCCTTGGTATGATGATATTTTAGGTAGAGATGATATTAAATGTGGATCTGATAGAAGAATTTCTTTATTTGGGGATGAAACTCATTGGTGGGTATTCAATGATAAAGGAAACATACATACTGAAACAAATGGTGAGCCTATTGGTATGGAAATTCGTGCACAAGCATTTGCTTTTGCTACATCTGATGAAGTAAATAAAATGACATTCTATAACTATGAAATGATTAACCGTGGTACCCAAACACTTTATAAAACTTATTTTGCACAATATGTAGATAGTGATTTAGGTGGTGCACCAGATGATTTTGTAGGATGTGATGTTACTAGAGGTTTAGGATATTGTTATAATGGTGATCCTACAGATGAAGATTATAGAAATCAAAAAGGATATGGAATTAATCCGCCTGCAGTTGGAGTAGACTTTTTTGAAGGTCCATATCAGGATGCTGATGGTAAAGATAATATTGGTCCTAAATATGTAAATAAAGCTTGGGTAATTCCTTCAGTTCTTGATGCTATTGCTGATAACGGTATAGTATATGGTGGATTAGGTATTGGTTACGGTGATGGTATTATTGATAATGAACGTTATGGTATGAAGCGATTTACTTATTATACAGGTGGTGCGGCTAATAATCAAAGTGATCCAACATTTGCGCCACAATATTATAACTATATGAGTGGTAAATGGAGATATGGAGATGATATGGTTTATGGTGGTACTGGCTTCCCGTTGAGTAAGGGGGCGACTAATATTCATTCTGATCACATGTTTCCTGGTGATTCAGATACTTTAAATTGGTCTACAGCTGGTACAAATCCTGGTTCAAAAAAATGGGATGAAAAATCTAGTGGTAATACTCCTGGTGATAGAAGATTTGTTCAATCCGCTGGTCCATTTACATTAAGACCTGGTGCAGTTAATAATATTACTGTTGGTATAGTTTGGGCAAGAAGTTCCGAAGGTGATGGTTCAGTAGCTGCTCTTAAACGTGCAGATACTAAAGCACAAAATTTATTTGATAACTGTTTTAAAATATTAGAGCCACCTAGTGCACCAAAACTTGATATACAAGAATTGGATAAAGCTTTTATTTTGACTTTATCTAATCCTAAAACATCAAATAATTTTGGTGAGCAATACGAAGAAGATGATAAAAATATAGATCCTTTGTATTCTGATAAAAAATACAGATTTGAAGGATATTTAATTTATCAATTAAAAACCAAAGATGTTAAAGTTGATGAACTTGAAAATTCTGATAAAGCAGCTTTAGTTGCTAGATGTGACATTAAAAATGGAATAAATAGGATTGTAAATTTTGAATATGATGAAGAACTTGGGTTTGCTACTCCTGTAGAGAAAGTTGATAAGTCTGGAGATCAAGGTATAAAACATTCCTTTTTAATTAAAGAAGATAAGTTTTCTAAATCAAGAACTTTAGTAAATAATAAAACATATTATTACGTTGCTGTTGCTTACGCTTACAACAATTATAAAATGTATGTTCCTGACGAACCAACATCATTGGATGGACAAAAAACTCCATTTATTCGTTCTAGAAATTCATATGATGGAAGTACAATTAAAGTTAGTTCTGCAATACCGCATATCACTATTGTTGAAGATAAAATTATCAATACAAATTATGGTTCAACTCCTTCTATTAAAAGAATTGATGGTAAAGGTAATGGAAATAGATGGTTAGAATTAACTGATAAATCTAGACAAGAAATTGTTACTAACGGTTTTTCTAAAGTTGTAGAATATAAACAAGGGAAAGGTCCATTAAATGTTAAAGTTATTGATCCTTTGAATGTAACATCTGGATACTATGTTTGTAAATTTAATGGATACATACGAGATACTTCTAAGACTTTTTCCAATTTTGATGGATCTAATGTTGATAAGAGTTTGTGGACAGTTTATAAATATAATAAAGAGGGTGGAGTTTTAATGGATAGTGTAACTTCAGATTTAACAATTGCTTCTGATAATGAGCAAATAATCCCTAAATGGGGTATATCTATAAATATTTATCAATATCCTTATTACTTTGCTACAGATACTTATTTTCAAGAATATTTAAGATATACAGATCCTATCTCACCAACTGTTTCTGATGTTTCCATTTTGTATAAAGATTCTACTAAAAAGTGGTTAAATTTTATTACTGATGAAGATACATATGAGCCTACAAATTGGATAAGATCTGGGGATTACACTCCACTACAAGCTGAAAATAAACCAAGTTTAGGTTGGAATAATCCTTTCTTATTTCCTGATGAAAAAGGGTTAGATCCAGATAAAAAATATACTAAATTACTAAATGGTGGAATTGCACCGCACTGTTTAGTTGGTTATCAGTCTGATTACATGCCGCTTGCATATCCTTCTTTTCTCCCTAAATCGCAAATTTCATCTGCTAGACAATATTCTAGTATTTCTAGATTAAATAGTATTGATGTCATATTAACTTCAGATACAACTTTATGGACTAGATGTCCTGTAATTGAGTTAGGAAGAAATAAAATGCTAAATGAAGGGGGGGCTGAAGCTGGTACTTTAAGAAGGGGTAAAAGTGTTGATAAAAAAGGTAATAGGTTAAAAGATTCTGTTGGCATGGGATGGTTTCCTGGGTATGCTATTGATATTGAATCAGGAATGAGATTACACATGGCTTTTGGTGAAAATTCTAGTCTTGTTATCGATAACGGTAGAGATATGATTTGGAATCCAACTTCTACTATTTATGATGGAAACTCTCAACCGCACATGGGTGGACAGCATCCTATATATATATTTGGTTATAATGTTCACGGTTACAGAGATGATTTGTCAAGAAACTGTCCATATTATGATGGTAAAAATAATTGGGTTTATGAAAATTTAGCTCTTTATAATTCACCACAAAATTATGATAGGTATTTTGATGTATATCATAGTCTTCAATGGATTTTGAACCCTGTATTATCTCAAAAGCAAATACTACTATCTACAGATGTGACTTTAAAAGTTAGAGTCAATAAAGAGTACTCTGATTTTAAAGCTACAGACCTTAATGATAGTAAACCAATGTATGCTTGGTCTATGGATAATCTTGCTACACAGATAGCAAGTCAGGATACTAAGAAAGAAGCTTTGTCATTGATAAATGTGGTTCCTAATCCATATTATGCTTATTCTGCTTATGAAGCTACATCTAATATTGAACGTTCTCAATTTGATACTAGAGTAAAAATAACTAACTTACCTAGAAAATGTGATATCAAAATTTACAATTTATCAGGTAAATTAATTAAATCTTTTAAGATTGATGTATCTGCTGGTTATGATGAAAATCAAAGACAAGTAACTTCTATTGATTGGGATTTAAAAAATTCTCAAGGAATACCTATTTCTGGAGGAGTATATTTAATTCATGTTGAAGTTCCAGGTGTGGGTGAAACTATACTTAAGTTTTTTGGTGGAATGCGTCAACCTGATTTAGAGAATATTTAATTTGATTTAAAAAGTAATTGTTATGATTAATTTTAAAATAAAACCTTTAATTACCCTGTTTTTTATTGTATTAGCAAATGTTTTACTTGCTGGTAATGAAGATAGGGTTGGTTCTGCTGGTGCTTCTCAATTATTGATTAATCCTTGGGCAAGAAGTATTGCTTTAGGTGATGCATCAGTTGCTTCAGTTACTGGTATTGAGTCATCATATATCAATATTGCCGGTTTGACATCAATTAAGAAGACTCAGATAAAGTTAAATCACACAAATTGGCTATCTTCTGCTTCAATTGGATTTTATTCAGTAGGTTATGGTCAAAGATTGGATAGCACTAGTTTTATTTCAATTGCTGTTCAATCTATGAGTTTTGGAGACAATAATATAACAACTGTTGAAAATCCTGAAGGTGGCATCGGTGTTTTTTCACCAAAAACCAGTATTATTAATTTTGGTTACGCAAAATTATTTACAAAGAATGTATCAGGAGGTTTAAATTTTAAACTTATTTCTGAATCAATTTCTAATCTTTCTTCTACTGGGATTGCTTTTGATGCTGGAATTAAATATATCATGGATAATCAACGTCTTAAAATAGGTATTACTTTAAAGAATTTAGGACCAAAAATGAAGTATTCTGGTGATGGTTTAGCTACTCAAGTTACTTACAATTCAACTGAAAAAAATGCTACTCTTGAACAAAGATCTCAACCTTTTGAAGTTCCTTCGTTATTAAATATGGGCTTAGCTTATGACTTATTAAAAGATTCTATACAGAGTCTTAATACTATGTTTTCATTTACAGCTAATTCTTTTTCTAATGATCAATATAGATTTGGTGTTGATTATGGTTTTAAATCTAAAAGTTTAGCCTTTAATATCAGAGCTGGATATGTTTATGAGAAAAATTTATTAAATTCTGTTACTAATACAAATGCTTTAACTGGTTTAACTTCTGGTTTCTCTATGGATTTTAATGTTGGTAAAACAACAGCTATTGGTCTTGAATATGCGGTTAGAACATCAACTCCTTTTGGTTTAATCCATACATTCGGAACAACTATTGCAATTAAATAAATTTTTTTAATTTTGTTTCTATTGTTTTAGAGAGTCACTATATGACTCTCTTCCTTTTTAAATTCAAATAAATTATTATGTCACAGGTTACCTATTATACTGAGGAAGGTTTAAAAAAATTAAAGGATGAATTACATGAAATGAAAACTGTATTACGTCCCCAAATTTCCGATCAAATAGCAGAAGCTAGAGATAAAGGTGATTTATCTGAAAATGCTGAATATGATGCTGCTAAAGAAGCTCAAGGTCTATTAGAGATGAAAATTGCTAAACTTGAAGCTGTAATTGCTAATGCTAGAATTATAGATGAATCTACAATTGATACATCAAAAGTTTTTATCCTTTCAAGAGTTAAAATAAGAAATATTTCTAACAAATTAGAAATGGAATATACGATTGTTGCAGAAAATGAAGCTGATTTAAAAGCGAAGAAGATATCTATTGATTCTCCTATTGGAAAAGGTTTACTAGGAAAGAAAATTGGTGAAGTCGCTGATGTTACTACGCCAAATGGTATAATTCAATTTGAAGTACTTGAAATTTCTAGATAAATCATGTCAACCATTTTTTCAAAAATAATTAATGGAGATATTCCATGTTATAAAGTTTTAGAAAACAATAATTTTCTTGCTTTTTTAGATATTAATCCACTTGTTAAAGGACATGTTTTAGTAATTCCAAAAATTGAAACAGATTATTTTTTTGATTTAGATGATGATTGTCTTTCAGAAATGATTTTATTTTCTAAAAAAGTTGCAATGAAGATCAAAGATGTTTTTCCTTGTAAAAAGATTGGAGTTTCTGTAATTGGACTTGAAGTTCCTCATGCCCATATTCATTTAATACCAATAAACAACATTAATGATATGAATTTTTCAAATCCAAAGTTAGTTTTATCGAATAATGAGTTACAAGATATTTCTAATATATTTTTAAATCATAATAACTAGTTTTTCATATTATTTTTTATTTTTTTAATCGTTTCAATGTATCCATTGTTTTTTTGTACATATACAATAATTCTTGTTTGAATGTACATTAGAATAAACATAATGATAATGCATATAATTGTCGTAGGAACGTTAAATCTCGTATTATAGCCAATTATCGGTTTTACAATTTGATATATTATAATTAGATGACCTACATATAACCAAAGTGTATTTCTGCTCATTTGTTTCATGAATTTTGGTAGGTTTCTTACATATAGACTAAGGAAAGCCATTGCAGATCCGACAGACAAAACTACACCAATTCTATGGTAAATCAGGTTAGGGCTATCATGCCAAAAGTAACTTCTTCCATAATAACTTCTTTCAAATTCATCTCCAATAATAGATAGAAATAAAAACGATGCTCCAACCGCAATTAATTTAAAACCTATTTTTCGCTCAAAGTCGTCTTTTTTTATTTCATAATTTAACCACAACCCCAATAGTGCTCCTGCAAAAATATAAGCTAACCATGGGGTTAGTGGAAACATTGATTTTGTATCATAATCGTTAAGATATGGTGCAACGAAAATAGGTAGGTGTGATAAATCTACATTATTAATTAGTGGAAACATTGAAATTATTATAAGCATCAAAAGAAAGTATATGAATGCCATAATTATTCTTTTTTGTTTTGATGCAAAATATACTAGCATAATAGTTAATAGTCCCATTGCAATAATGTGTAATACATCTACTCTTAAAGCTCTTTGTAATTCTTCTTTTGATAAAACATTTGATATTATTAAAAATGGTATACTTATAATTAGCCCCCAAAATACGGAAGACATTATTCTTTTTTTTCTGTGTTCAGATTTAAAATAAGAATAATTAAATAATGTTGTTCTGAATCTAGTATGTTTTAATGCATCTTCTCTGAAGATATTTTTGATTTCATTTTCTTGAAATATTTTTTCTGTATTTGTAATAGATTTGTAAATATATAGACATATAGAAATCCAAAGAATTGTAATTAGTGTTTCACCTACTTTTGCACTTAAAAAATGATTCAACCCATCTGAAGTAAAGATTTGCTTAATTTCGTAAACAGGGAAATTTAATAAATACCCCCAAAACAAAAGAGTGAAAATTCTGTTTATTCCTGTTCTAACTCTTGGATTTGATCCGTCAGATTGTTCTTGTGACAACATTAAAAAAGTAAAAACAGCTCCTGAAACCATCATAAAAAAGGGAGCTGTATAGCCCCTTAAACTGGTCCATATTTTAATTCCATAGCTATGACCATCTCTAATTGTTAAATCCAAAAAATCATAGGTTGTATGTCCTTGAATCATCATAAATAATGCAATTACTCGCATTAAATCAAGAAAAAGTATTCTTTTAGGTTTATCCATAATTTCTAAATTTATAAAAAAAATTAAATAATCATTAAATCTTAGTTTTAATTTTTTAATTAAATAGATATAAATTAATTATTTATTACAGATTATACTTTTTATTTTTTTGAATTTAACACCTTTAAATAAGCGGCATATATCTAATCTAATAGTGACTCATTACTAGTTAAATAAAGTTGATAAAAAATGTGAAATAAAAAAATCTATTCAATGAAAATAACTAATTTTGTTCTAAATTTTATTTAAACTAAGTATAAATGCTACTTCCAAATGAAAAAACCCCAAGGTGGGTAGTTTTACTTATTGACTTAACCTTAATAACTTTATCAATTTCAATTTCATTTATCTTAAGGTTTGAATTTATATTCAATTTGATTAAAGTACAATTATTTGAAATTTATGTTACTAATATTGTTGTCTTTTTATTTGTTAAATGTTTGATATTTATTTTATTTGGAGTTTATCAGAATATTGTAAGATATACTTCCTTACAAGATATGAAGAAAATATTTTTTGCAATATCTACTATAAGTATATTTGCTATTTTATTAAATTTATTTAGCAATATTTTTAATACAAATCATTTCTTACCAACTTCAATCGTTATTGTAGACTTTTTTGTAAGTATATTTTTAATTATTGGAATTCGATTAACTATTAAAATTTTATTTATAGAATTTAAAAAAAGGGTAACATCTTCAACTAAAACTGAAAATGTAATAATTTATGGTGCAGGTGTTTCTGGCTTAATAACTAAAAGGACAATAGAAAAAGATTCTGATTCAAATTTTAAAATTGTTTGTTTTATTGATGATTCGTTAAAATTAAAAAATACCAGATTACAAGGAACTAAAATTTATCATACAGATCAATATGAACAATTAGTAAAAAGTTTTAATGTGAAAAGTGTAATTATAGCTATGCAAAAGCCAGATTATGAGTTTCAAAATAAAATCATTAATTTAAGTATTAAAAATTCTGTATCTGTATTAAAAGTACCTAGTTCGAAAAGTTGGATTAATGGTGATTTTTCAACAACACAGATTAAAAACATTAAAATAGAGGATCTGTTAGGAAGAAATCCAATTTACCTAAATCCTGATAAAATTAATGAAGATTTAAAAGATAAAGTTATTTTAGTTACTGGTGCTGCTGGTTCTATCGGTAGTGGTATTGTTAAGCAAATTACCAATTACAAACCTTCAATTATAATTTTACTTGATCAAGCTGAATCTCCATTGTATGATCTCGAACAAGAATTAATACAAATGGGGGTAAAAGTAAATTTTGATATTGTTATTGGAGATGTAAGTAACAAAATTAGAATGGAACGTGTTTTTGAATTTTATAAACCTGAAATAGTTTTTCATGCAGCTGCTTATAAACATGTACCACTTATGGAAGACAATCCATCTGAAGCTATTTACACAAATGTTTTAGGTACAAAAAATCTAGTTGATTTATCTGTAAATTTTAAAGTTCATAAATTTGTTTTAATTTCTACAGATAAAGCGGTAAATCCTACAAACGTAATGGGGGCATCAAAAAGAATAGCTGAGATTTATGCCCAAAGTTCTACGAATACTAAAACAAAGTTCATTACTACAAGATTTGGTAACGTATTAGGTTCTAATGGTTCTGTTATTCCATTATTTAAAAAGCAAATAGAACAAGGAGGTCCAATTACAATAACAGATGCTAGAGTTAATCGATTTTTTATGACTATTCCTGAAGCTTGTCAATTGGTTTTAGAAGCTGGTACAATGGGAGAAGGAGGTGAAATCTTTGTATTTGATATGGGGGAATCTGTAAAAATTATTGATCTAGCTAAAAAAATGATTAGACTTTCTGGATTAGTAGAAGGTAAAGATATTGAAATTAAAGTTACTGGATTAAGACCAGGTGAGAAATTGTATGAAGAGCTACTGTCAAAAGAGGAGAATACAATTCCAACTCATCATCCTAAAATTCTTAAAGCGAAGATTAGAGACAATAAAGTAGACATTAAAAAAGATATTGAATTATTGATAGAATTATTTGATAATCAAAATAATATTCAAATTGTTAGTTTAATGAAGAAAATAGTCCCTGAGTATATTAGTAACAACTCTGAGTTTTCACAATTAGATAATAAATAGAATTTATTATTTTTTACATTACAGTTATACATATTAAATTCTAAGGTAAATAAATCTTTAGATTTTATTATTTGATTTATACTTTTAAACAAAAGTAAAGTTTACGAATCATCAAATATTTTATAATGAGTAGAATTTCACTAATCATTTTTTCTTTATTTCTATTAAATTTCGTTTGTTCTTCTCAAATAGATAATAATGAAAAATTGAAATGTTTTGAAAAAGGTAACAGACAAAGAAAATATACTGAATGGGAGTGTGGAAAAACGCCAGGGGTAGTTGATTGTAATGAAAAAATAGATTTTGAAGAGAGTAACAAAACATTTTTATCAAAATCTGGTGGGAAACCATATACTGGTTCATGTGAAACATGTTTTGAAAATGGAATTAGAGAAAGAAAAATTACTTTTTTAAATGGTAAAGAACATGGTCAAGATACAACTAAATATTATTCTGGATGTCCAATGGTTGTTAGAAATCATATAAATGGTTTTGAAAATGGCAAATGGACTTATTTTTATGATAGTACTTCGGTACTTGCTTGGGAAATGAATTATTTATTAGGTCAAAAGCATGGAAAGCATGTTTATTTTAGTAGGTATGGCGATACCACATTACTTGAGAATTATAAAAATGATATTTTAAATGGTGTAAAAAGAACTTTTTATAAAGGTGGGAAAATCCATCGTCATATATATTATACAAATGGTATAATTAATGGTTCTTTTATTTCATATAATAAAGAAGGCAAAGTTTTAGAAAAACTAAATTATAAGAATGGTAAAAAAGATGGTGTTC
>CANHVK010000005.1 GCA_947464135.1 Flavobacteriia bacterium
AACAACTAAAAAAATTAAATTAAAACTTCAATTAAAACTAATTAAAAATTTAAAAATCAGTATATTAAAATTAAATTAAAAAAGTTTAAAAAAAATCATTTTTTTTATTGTCAGTTTAAAAATTAGGTTATATTATCATTTTTTAAATTACTGTGAGATTCATTTTAAAATAAAAAAGAGCCGACTAATAGATTTGAGCAGATTAAATTTTGAAACTTAATTCTTAAATATTGTCTTCTGATTTTTAAGTTTTGAGTGCTTACCAGATCACAATCATTAAGGAAGAAGAAAAATTGATGTCAAATACAACTAATACGACTCTTTCCCAATAACAAGCTAATTAACTTATCATTGTCATATAATTAAATGTGTCTAATTCATTTTGCAATTCATCTATTTCATCTTGGTATTTACTAATCATTTCATCCACCTCTACTGTTTTTAAGATTGATTCCATTTCTGTATAATTACTTTCATATTTATCTCGTGTTAGACCTTCAGAGGTAGGTATTTTTTCTAAATTAGTAAGTATCGCTTTTAACTCTGATAATCTAAAAATTTTCTCCCTTACAGGCGATGATGCATTATGTATGCTTGTTTTAAGTTTTATTAATTCATCAATAAGTTTTAAATTATCTTCTTTAACTAGATTAATATCATAAGGCCTAACAGCTCCTTTTGGCAAGGCGTTTTTAGTTGATATCCTAAACCAGTTTATTCTGATTTTACTTGCTAACTTATTTTTCTCTTTCAAGGCTTGTGCAACTGTCATCTTTTTCATATTTCCGAGTTTTGATAGAATAACGTTTAAAAAAATGAAATATAACAGCTCCCAAAAAAAATGTTATATTTTTCTGTTTTCATCGTTTTAATGTCAAACATAATAATTTGATATATGGACTCGAAAATTATAACAACGATCAAAAAGATCGATAAACTAATTAAATCTGATGATTTTAAAATCGATTATATAATTGAAAATAATATAGAAGAATTAAACATATTAAGTAAATACCTTAATGTAAATCATTTAGAAGCATTATTTTTCAGTACGATTTTTTCTGTTAACCTAGAGCAACATAATTCATATTTAAAAGATATAGGTAAAAAACTCCAACTTGATTATTACGAATCAATTGAATATTTAGATGTTATCAAGGGTTTAGTACAAAAAAAATTACTTAAGATAAAAAAAAGTGGTTTACGGAACGAAACATCTGTGTCTACAACTAATTACATCATTTCAAAACCAGTTTTTAACGCGATTGTTAAAAATATTGAATGTCCAACTGAACAATCAAAACCGATAAAGACCGAATTAGATGTAGCAGAATATTTTGCTGAATTCATTGATCTTCTTAACCAGGAAGAAATAGAATTATATGATATAAAAAACAATTATACGTTCTTAATGGAAGAGTTTGAATCATTTAATCTTATTCAATTTTGTAAGTCACACAATTTTACAATGACAGACACCTTTTTATTAATGTATGTGATACATAAATATTCTGAAGGAAAAAATGGAGTTGAATTAGATATTTTCAATAATGTAATTTTTTCAGATAGTAGACAAAAAATCAAATACATACAAACTTTGATAAGCGAAGAGAATGTACTTGCTAAAAATAACTTTGTAGAATTAGTTTCTAATGGATTTGCTCAAGATTATGAATGTTATTTGACAAACAAATTGAACCAGGTTTTAAAAACGTTCGGTATTTATTTTAATATCACAAAAAATGATTTTTGGACAGTCAAAAACCCTGAAGAAATTTTTGTGAAAGAATTAATTCTAAATCCAGAAGAAGAAAAACAAGTTTCAGTTTTAGACTCAATTTTAGAAACTTCAAAATTTACTGAATTAACTCAAAAAATGAAGAAAAATGGTTTTCAAACTGGATTGAACATATTGTTTTATGGACTACCTGGAACAGGGAAAACTGAATCTGCTTATCAAATTGCAAAAAAATGTAATCGTAAAATCCTAACTGTAGATATTAGTAACTTAAAATCAATGTGGTATGGTAAAACTGAAAAAATAATTAAACGTATTTTCAAAGATTATGCCGTTTTTAGTGAATCAGAAGAAAACACCCCCATTCTTTTCTTTAATGAAGCAGATGCTATTTTTTCAAGACGAAAAGACAATGTTAACTCTTCTGTAGATCAAACAGAAAATACAATTCAAAATATTTTGCTTAATGAACTTGAAAATTTCAATGGAATACTAATTGCTACTACTAATTTACAAGGAAATTTAGACAAAGCTTTTGAAAGAAGATTTCTATATAAAATCAATTTTATGCTCCCAAATCACAATTCAAGAATTAAAATTTGGAAATTAAAATTCCCTCATTTTGAAAAACAAGACCTTGACTATTTGGGTAGAAATTACCATCTATCAGGAGCTCAAATCGATAATATTTTACGCAAAACAGAAATTGAATCATTACTTTTTAATAAGGAATTTCAATTTGACGATATTTTAGAATATTGTAATCAAGAAAATTTAGAAAAATCAAATGAAAATAAAATTGGTTTTTATGCCAACAAAGCGTCTTAACCTGTTTAAATAATTCGCTATAAAAAGTAATAGATGAATATTTTTTTTATTTTTATTCTTAAAAATTCTATGCGAAATATACTTTTTTTCCTACTTGTAATAAATTTTTCACCTCTAAAAACAGAAGCACAAATATACTTCCCTCCCATTGACCCAAAAGCAACATGGGAACAACAATCCCCTGCATCGTTGGGTTGGTGTAACGAACAAGTGGATAGTTTGTTGAATTATCTAGGAGATCAAGAAAGTAAAGGGTTTATCTTGTTGAAAGATGGAAAAATCGTGTTGGAGAAATATTACGGAACCTTTACAAAAGA
This sequence comes from Flavobacteriia bacterium, assembly GCA_947464135.1. Classification (GTDB taxonomy): domain Bacteria; phylum Bacteroidota; class Bacteroidia; order Flavobacteriales_D; family Crocinitomicaceae; genus CANHVK01. The sequence continues at coordinate 2,884 of CANHVK010000005.1, forward strand.
TAGCCTATGGTATTGGGCTTCTGCTGGAAAAACATTGACTTCGTTTTTAATCGGTAAAGCGCAAGAAGAAAAGCTCTTAGATATTAATGAATCATCTTCTAATTACCTTGGTAAAGGGTGGAGTAACTGCACATCCGAACAAGAAGCTAAAATCAATATTCGTCATCATTTAACGATGACCACAGGATTAAATGATAAAGTCACAGATAATCATTGTACGACAAAGAATTGTTTGATTTATTTAGCTGATGCTGGAACTCGATGGGCGTATCATAATGCACCTTATACCCTATTAGAAACCATTTTAACAAACGCAACCAAAACAACAGCAAAAAGCTATACAGACGCTAAAGTAGCAGACAAAATCGGTATGAAAGGTTGGTGGATTAAAAGCAATTATGACAATGTATATTATAGTAATTTGAGATCAATGGCACGTTTTGGATTATTGATTCAAAACAATGCTATTTGGGAAAAAGATACCTTGCTCAAAGACACCAACTATTTCAGGCAAATGACTACCTCTTCTCAGTCAATCAACCCTTCTTACGGATACTTGTGGTGGTTGAATGGTAAATCCTCTTACATGGTTCCGACGTTACAATTGAAATTTCCTGGGCCGTATGCACCAAATGCCCCACAAGATGTTATTTCAGCTATTGGTAAAAATGGACAAATCATCAGTATTTCAAAAAGTTCGGGGTTGATGTATGTACGCATGGGAAATCAAAAAAATCAAGGAGAAGTTTCCATTCCTTTTGTGGATTCTATTTGGAGAAAAGTAAATGCTTTAGCATGTAGTAATACCACATCGATTGAACGTAAGACGATGCAACCAAAAGTGATTTTTTATCCTAATCCAGTTTCTCATTTACTTACAATCGTAACAAATGAAGATAATTTCCTTGTAGAATTACGCGATTTATCCGGTAAATTAATATTGACAAAAGAAAATAATACACATCTAGATGTATCAGAAGTTGAGAAAGGAGTTTATTTAGTAAACTTTCGTTCAAAGCAATTTAATTCGAGTTCAATGGTTATAATAGAATAAAAAAAGGGAAACTTACGTTTCCCTTTTTAACTACATATATTTTAATTAATTACATCAACATACCACCACAAACATGTAAAGTTTGTCCAGTAACATATGCAGACATATCAGAAGCTAAAAACACAGTAGCGTTTGCTACATCTAATGGTGAACCACCTCTTTTTAATGGAATTGAATTTCTCCATTCTTGAACCACTTTTTCGTCTAAAGCAGCAGTCATTTCAGTTTCGATAAATCCAGGAGCAATCGCGTTACAACGGATGTTTCTTGAACCTAATTCTTGTGCTACCGATTTTGTGAAACCAATTAAACCAGCTTTAGAAGCAGCATAGTTTGATTGTCCCGCATTACCACTTACACCTACTACAGAAGACATATTGATGATAGAACCAGATCTTGCTTTTAACATCGGTTTTTGAACCGCTTTTGTTAAATTAAATGCAGACTTTAAGTTTGTATTGATTACATCATCCCATTGTTGCTCAGTCATACGCATTAATAATGTATCTCTTGTGATACCCGCGTTATTAACTAATACATCAACTGTACCGAATTCAGCAACAACATCATCTACTAATTTTTGCGCTTGTTCGAAATCACCAGCATCCGATTTAAAACCTTTCGCAACACCACCATTTGCTGTTAATTCAGCTTCTAATGCCCTTGCTTTTTCATCTGATGAAATATAAGTAAATGCTACTTTTGCACCTTGCTTTACACACTCTTCAGCAATTGATTTACCAATACCTCTAGAAGCTCCAGTAATCAAAACCACTTTGTCTTGTAATAGTTTCATTGTATTCTTATTTAACTTTTTATACTTATTTAATTTAGAGACTTAACTCTATTGATTCCTTTACATAACGGAAATTTCGATGGCAAAGATAATCAATTTCAGTGAGATGTGAAATCGCTTATTCTTCCGTATAATTTAACTCTTTACCATAGGTTTCATCCAAGAAATACAAGGCGATGAATCCAATCAGTATAATTATCGCCCCAGCAACTTGAGTTGCGAGAATTTTATCGTCAGCAAATACATAAATCAGTCCATCTAACATTAGAGAAATCAAAATAGTTGAAGCACGAACAAAATTCGGAGCAGTTGTAGCCACTGTTGCGCGTATGTTGGTACCAAACAATTCAGATGCAGCACTTATAAAAACAGCCCAATAGCCTGTTGCAAAACCTATAAACGCTACCACTGCATAAAACGCAGTCACCGATTGTTTTGCTACTGTAAAGTATAAAATCACCCCAATAACCGTCATGCTTAAAAATAAAGCTAATGACTTTTTTCTTGACTTTAACCATTGACTTAGTAATCCAGAAACCACATCCCCAAGGGTGATCCCAGCATATGCAAACATTATGGATTTACCCGCAGAGATACTATCTTTTGGCAAACCAAATGCAGTTGCATATTCAGGAGAAAATAATACCAATGTCCCCATTACGTACCAAACAGGAACAGTCGTAAATATTATACAAAGATATTTCTTAAGATTTCGTTTCGACCTGAATAACATCCACATATCCCCCTTTTTTACCGTATGATCCTCTTTTACTTTATCAAACATTCCTGATTCAAACACACCAATTCGCATTAAAAGCAGTGCTAAACCCATTCCACCTCCTAAATAAAAAGAATATCGCCAATTTGTAATAACATCCCCCATAAACCCTGCAACTACCGCTCCAAAGACACCTACCGTAGCCACAATCGTTGCACCATATCCCCTTTTTTCTTTATCCATGCTCTCACTGACCAAGGTAATACCCGCACCCAATTCACCAGCCAATCCGAAACCTGAAACAAAACGCAACAGTTTGTATAATTCGACACTGTTAATCATCCCATTCAGTATATTAGCAATAGAATAGGTTAAAATTGAACCAAATAATACAGACAAACGACCTTTTTTATCACCAAGAATTCCCCAAAAGATACCTCCAACCAGCATACCAGCCATTTGCCAATTCAGTAATTGTTTACCAAATTTTGTGTTTAAAATTTCCCTTGTAGCTTCTGATAATTTTGGATATTGGATGCTTAGAATCTCTTTCAAGCTTTCTGTACGTTCAACCCCAAAGAGTAGTAAATCATAAATATCTACGAAATACCCTAAAGAAGCGACAATAACAGGAAGCGCTAATAATTTATTTGTGTTTGACTTCTGAATCTGATTCATTTCCTTTTTTTCTTTTAAAAATAATCAAAGTTTTATCAGAATAAGCAATTCTAAAAGTGGAATCTGATTTTAATTTTTTTATTTCGTTATTATATTCGTCTTGAGTTAAAGGATAGCTAAACCCTTCTTTTTTAGTAAGTATAATTGTTGTAGCATCATTAACAACCGGAAAGTGATATATTTTTTGTCTAAAAGCTAAATGGGGTATAAAATTAGATATTGAAGATACTATTTCATTTTCATCAATTTTTTTAAATAGAAAATGAAGTTTAGAATATTGAAATTGAGAATTATAATGTTCTGAAGTGAAAATATTGTTATTTAATTCATTATACCATTTTGATTTTCTAGTATGCATCGTTAAAAAAGTTCCAAAAACTGTAGTAAAAAGTAATAACCAAATAAAAACAATTTTTCTTTTTGGAAGTCTTACAACCAAATCAATAACCATGAAGCTTAAAATAGGTACTAGTTCGATGGAATATTGATTATTTATTCCCCATAAAACATAATCTTTAGATAAAAATTTAATTGCTAATATGGGTAATAGAGCAATCAAAAATACTGGTCTATAAATCAAGGAAATTCCCCCTGAAAATAAAATCATTAAAATTGTTTCTAATTTAATTCCATCGTAAGTTGATTCTATCGGATTCCCAAAAAATATTTTAAAAAACTGTACTGGTTCTGAGAAAATAAATTGGATCATTTCAGTTGGAGAATGACCTATCAAATCATATCTATTGAATTGTAAATTCGTCGCTGATTGCTGAATATTTGGCATGATATATAAAACAATCAAAACAACATAAACAAAACAAATAATTAACTGTAAATAAACTAAATAATTTTTATTGAATTGAAATAATCTATCTTTAATAATGTAAACTAAAATGATGAAAAACAAAAAAATACCAAATGTTTCAATTGAAGAGAGTATCAAAAAAAGAAAGAGAAATGATAATTTAATATTAGATTTAAGATAATATACATACCAAGGTATTAGCATAGATCCAATCACATTCATATGAAAGTCAAAAGATAAAGCCGAACTAATACCCCAAATTGATAAAAAATGAATCATCAATATTAATACATGATTTCTATCCATTTTGTAATGTTGAAGTGCTAGTTTATATACACCAATACTCCCAAATAGAACAAATAAAATTTGTATAATTAGTAATGTTGATGAACCAAAAATATATCTGAAAGGAGAAAATAAAATGATAAGCGGGGAAAAATGAGTTGATAAAAAAGGAGAGTTGTTTCCACTTAAATCTAACGTATATATCGCATTATTTCCAATTGAAAAATTATACAAAGCTTGATTAAACATGCCTAAATCCAAAGCGCATGTTCTTATGCAAAAATGATTTACGATAGAAATCAAAGCATACATTAATGCGAAACAAAATAAGATCAACAATACTAAATAGTTACGCTTAATCATTTTTCTTTGAATTTAAATCCTATTACATTAGGAAGTGGCCAAAAATGATCATTTTTATCCGTAGGATAGGTATTCGAAACATAACTACCAATCAACATTAATTTCATTTTAGGAGTATTTAAATACACACTTGTTTCAGGTCCACCTTCTAAGTAAATAGTTTCGCCTAATTGAAAAGGCATTTGCTTTAAAAAGGTAACCATATCTTGATGATAATAAGGCGAACGCGTAAAAATAAAATAAATATTTTGCTCATTATCCTGTCCCACCACCAACATGCTACATGCTTGTTTTTTACGCTTCCAATCCATTTCTTTTCCATCACAATCCAACATACGCATTGATTGAAAAACACTTTGCTCGTCTTGCAACTTCAAACTCGGATTACAAGCCAAATCTTTTAATTCAGGACGTTTATTGATAATTGAAAAAACACCATTATACGAAGCATTTATAATCTTATTATTCACTGATGAATCAGCCTGCATAAAGCCTCTACTTTGTAACGTTTTTGAAAGGTCGTACATCCCCGCATTTACTACTAATTGAAAACCAAAAGTATCCGCCCATGATTGAACTGTTTTAGAAACGCTATCAATAGCTGAAGCCATTTTCAAATAAGCAAATACACTATCCTTCTTTAATCGAATAATCGTCAATTTTGAATCACCTAATATAGATTTAATTGGCGCATTCATCACCATTACATCCACCCCATCATAAACATTAATCCAAGTTGAAATTGAATCTTTTGAAGACTGAGATTGACAACCTAAGGCAAACAAAAAGTAAAAACAAAAAGTAAAAAAACGAATGAACATATAATTCTAATTCCAATCGAAACGTTTTGATTTATAAGGGAATATATCATACAATTCACCTGAATAATAAAATTCATATGCGATAGCACCAAATGAATGTGGTTTATCATAAATCTTAATCGTTGAACCTCCTACCCTTGGATTTCTTTTTGGTTTCGATTGTGGATAACCAACGTTAAATAAGGTTGCTAATATTTCGGGTCTGTCATCTATTGGAAATCCTGCCTTTTCCCATTGTATTTTCACTTGTTTCAAGAATACGGCAGCATACATATAAGAATAATAATGATTTTTATAATCTACCAATCGTTTTACCCTCTCAGCGGTTGGATTATCCGTTTTAAAATCAAGTAAATGAACATACTCATCACCTAAATAATATACCGAATTAGGATCATGTAAATTCTTTTCAATGTCAATTGCAGTTTGTTCTTTAATTCCCGTTACACCCAATGAGAATTGTGATTCAACTGTTAAAATTTTCAATGGACCAATCCATTTTTTATAAGCTTCTCGTTTAGAATTAAATAATCGAATTTGCTCCCCTACCAAACAAGAAACAATTAATCGTTGTTCAACACCAGTTAGATTCGCAACAGAATCAATCAGTTTTTTATCCTTAGCACAAGCAATTTTAAAATCCTGCCACTCAGAAATATTCATCCAATCAAAAATACTTCCTTGTATAGTTTTTTTAGGTCGATTGTATTTCTTTTTAAGATATTCTCTAACTTCATTTTTATAAGCTTTATTTTTTCCTAAATACATCTCTACAGCAAAAATCATTTTTCGGGTTTCTACTTCATTTCTGTCTTTTAAATAAGCATCCATTATGTATTTTGCATTTTGGGGAGCATATTTATTTAAAATCAGTATTCGATGTAAGTTATCGAAATCTTCGTGTTTTCCATTCTTATTTGAAATTTTGAAAGACTGGTTGTATTTATCTCTTATCTCTTGAAAATACCTGTCATTTTGGTCAATTGCACCACTATCGTTGGTTAATTTTAATTTCATTGCAACATAAGTTCCGCTCATAAAAAAGCCGATGACAGCAAAAAGAATTAAAAAAGCAGTTACAGGGTATTTAACCCACTTTTTAGAATAGATTTTTTTCACAGTATAAATTTTTGCGAATTTAATTATTCTCAAAAAAATTAAACCTTATCATTTTAAGACTATAAATTTTTAGAGAATGTACGGTATCTCAAATAAGAAATTAATGAATAGACACCTAATATAATTACAGTAACATATATCCAATTAGGAATTTCTGCTAATCCTTCCCCCTGAGCATAAGAATGTAACCCTACCAAATAAAAATTCACACCGAAAAAAGTAAAAATTATAGATGAGAACCCCCAGAAGCTTACTAAGTTAAATGTAAACTTACCACTTAATCCTGGAATGAAACGTAAATGCAATATAACTGCATACACTAATACAGAAACCAATGCCCAAGTTTCTTTTGGATCCCATCCCCAATATCTTCCCCATGACTCATTAGCCCAAACACCCCCAAGAAAAGTTCCTATAGTTAACATATACAAACCAATGGTTATAGTCATTTCTGAAACTGCAGTAATTTCATTTATTTGAGAAGTAAAACGCTTTCCATTAGAACTGTTTCTAATTATGTACATTAACAAATTTATAAAACCTAAAATTGCCCCTAAACCTAAAAAGCCATAGCTACCTGTAATTATTGCAACGTGAATCATTAACCAATAAGATTTTAATACAGGTTGTAAAGGCGTAATTTCTGGATCCATTAAATTTAACTCTGTTACAAATAAAATGAAGAAAGCTAATATTGCTGTCGCTGGTAAAACAGCACCATTTTTACGTGAAAAAACAAACCCTGCAATCATTGAAATCCAAGCAATGAAAATAACAGCTTCGTAACCATTACTCCAAGGAGCGTGACCTGAAATATACCAACGCATACCAACACCTATTCCATGATATATGAAGACCAATCCCATTAAAACAATAAATGGCATTACTATTTTTTTAATTGTTTTTTCGGACTTTTCTGTAGGTTGAATGAAAATTCTTACAAAATATAACACCAACATTAAAATCCCTAACACAAAATACGAATACATGGTATTTTTGAAAATATTCATTTTGTTATACCTTACTTCCATATTCACGTGAGATTCTGAAGGTGCTAATTTCCCTGCAACTTCACGTTGATATTTCTTAAACCCCTTCAATAAATCAGTTGCTTGTCCATATGCATTTGTTTTAGAAGCAGAATCTACAGCACTTAAATATTTTAAAGCATACATTGATGAGATTGAATCTTTTTGCATTAATTCCATATTAAGTGGAACAAACCAAGTATTATTAGGATCTGATTTTAATGGAATTATCTTCATAAATTCCCATCTAAAAATGGAACCTGTCACTTCAAATCTTTCAACAAGCTTTATAATTTTTTTGTCAAATTCATTTTTACGTGAATCTAATTTTTGATGTGCCGAGTTATACAAATCAATCCATTTAAATTGACCTTCATCATCCATCAATTGATTAAAACTAGCGAACTTACCTAACTTTAATTGATCTCTTACAGCTTGTGGAATAGATATAATAGGTTGCTTTACCCAGTAAGGCGGGTACATATGCATACTCATAACTACCTGAACGGCATTTTTCGCATCAAATTTATTTTTACCATATATTTTTCTCAATACTTGATCACACATTGTGTGCATTGGTATAATTCTACCTTCTAAATCCTGAACTAACATAGTTGATACTTCATCACTATGATCTTCTGACATAAACTGAACTACGGGATCTTGGTGTTTATGAGTTTTATCATTTGCAAACAAAGTACCTGAAAGACCAATACTTAAAATAAAAAACAACAATTTCAAAATTTGATTTCTTTTATGTGAAGCATTTATTTTAGAAGCTAATTCTTTAAATCTTCCAATTGGTGCAAACAAAGACATGATCATTCCAATTGACATTAACAAATAGCCAACATATGTCACATTTGTTCCTAATGCATCGTGGTTTACACTTAAACGCGTTCCTTTTTCATCAGGATCATATGCAGATTGGAAAAAGCGAAAACCATCATAATCCATTACGTGATTCATAAAAATTGTCTGATTTCGAGTGTAATTTTTTGTTTTATCAATGATTGTCACATCACTTTCAAAAGAAGATGCTGTATTAGATCCAGGATACCTTTCTAATCTAAAATCCTTACATGCAATATAAAATGGTATTTCTTTTTTAGTCGAACCATATTCCATTTCATATGTCAATCCTTCAAAATTAAACACAGCTTTTTCGGGCATTTGCTGAAAACCACCAACTAAATCAACTAATTTAGATTTAACTCCGTCGGTAATTTTCAATGTTAAAATATCTAATCCTTTATCTTTTCTACCTGAAGACATTTTAGTCATTTTTGCATGTTTTATCTCATTTTTAAAAACAAATTGCTGACCGTCAACAACGTATAAGGTTCTAGGTAAAAAAGGAACTAATGTATCTTGGGGTACTTTTTTAAATAATGAATCCGGTGGATTTTGACCTGATTGTCTGTATTTCATCATCATTGTCATGGGCAAATATTGCATAGGTAATTTAGTATTAATCATCAACTCACCATTTACTCTATTAATTTCCATTCCTGGCATTGCATCTTTTTTAGCAAATGACAAAGCATTTTCACCAACCATTACGAATCCACTCTCAGAGAGATAGTTAGATGTCATTCCATCGGTTACTATCTCAAGAACAGAACCTTTTATTTTTTGATCAACCAACAAAGAATCTACCATCTTTTTTCTAAAATTTACATACTCAATGGTAATTGGATTTTTATGACCTGGAAAATCAACTTTTTCTTCAAAAGAATTATCCGCTTGTTCAGATAAAAATGTTTTTCGATTCAAAACATATTGCATTTTCCCATCATTAATTCTAAACCATAAATGGGGATCGTTTAAATAAATCAAATTACTTTTTTCACCTTCGCGAATCAACATCAACCCTTCGTAACTAATATATCTTGTAATACCTGCACCAATAATTATAACGATAAAAGATAAATGAAATGCTAGCATAGCAATCTTTTCACGTTGAAACATTTTATATCTGAAAATATTTGAAATCAAATTTATCGTTAAATAAAACAATAAGGCTTCAAACCATTTCGCATTGTATATGAATACCTTAGCTGTTTGTATATCATATTTTGATTCAATTATTGTAGCAGCACCAATTGCAACTAAAAAAATTATCAATGCCATAGCCATCAATCGCATTGAAAAAATAGTATTCATAATTTTATTTAACATATCTATGAATTTTGAGTTGTAAAAATACAGAGTAAAACACATATTTGTATCAAACTTTCAGAATAATATCAGGAGTTCTTTTATAATTTAATACATACATTTCTTTTTAAAAAAGTTAACATTATACCTCTCAGAAATTAATTTTACTTAAATTAGTTTCTAAATCGGTATCATTTGGATAAAATGAAAAATAAATTATTGTATATTTTAGTATTCTCATTTATTAGCATATTGATTATTAGCTGTAAAAAAATTGAGCCTTTCTCAAAATCGAATGTTACTTTTTCGATTGACACTTTAGTTTTCGATACTGTCTTTACAACTGTTGGTTCAATAACTAAAAACTTTAAAATATATAATCCAGATTCAAAACAAATATCTCTTGAAGAGATTGAATTAATTGGTGGGAATAATTCTCCATTTAGAATAAATGTAGATGGTTCATCAGGTACAAAATTTACAAATAATACCATCAAAGGGAAAGACAGTATGTTCATTTTCGTTAATGTAAAATTAAATGTTACAGGTAAAAATTTACCTACAATTATCGAAGATTCAATTCGTATCCGAACCAATGGAAAAGATCAATATATGAATTTAATGGTATGGGGACAAGACGCCTATTTTCATTATAAAGAAGTTCTTACTGAAAAAATTTGGAAAAGTGATAAACCTCACGTTATAATTAATTATGCTGCTGTCGACTCTGCTAAATCACTCACTATTGAAAGTGGTACTAAAGTTCATTTACACAAAAATGCCTTATTATATGTGTATAAATCAAAATTATCAATCAATGGAACTAAAGATAATCCTGTTATTTTCCAAGGAGATAGACTAGAAAGTTTTTATAAAGATGTGCCAGGTCAATATTATGGTATTTATCTACACGAAGCACAATCTTCTACTATTAATTATACACAAATTAAGAATGCAACTACTGGAATACACGTCTTTAGTACAAATAGTAATATAACCGAACCGACTTTGAAAATCACAAATTCTATTATTAAGAACAATAGTAATTATGGGATTTTACTTTTTTCAAATCCATGGGTTGAAATGGAAAATTCAATCGTTACAAAAAATGGAACATATGGTGTATTTATTTTACAAGGTGCTACATTTAAATCTACGCATAATAATATTTTAGGCTATGCATCTTCTAATGAAAATACAGGAGCATTTGCTATTAAAAATAATTACACAAATCCAAATGATAAAGTAACTTATGTTTCACCTGTAAATATTGTAGTAAATAATACAGTAATTTATGGATTCAAAGACGACGAACTGCTTTTTGACACCATTACTGGAAAATCTGCAATAAAATATAATTTTACCAATTGTTTAATAAAAAAGAAGATTAAATCAGTTTCAAGTAATTTCAATACTATAATTTGGAATACTTCCCCTATTTTCAAAAATATCTCGAACGACGATTATCATTTGGAAACCGGATCCCCTTTATTTTCTAATGGTAATTTTCAATTATCTTTACCATTAGATATAGAAGGAAAACAACGAAAAAATCCTCCAACTATTGGAGCATACGAATAATTTAATTTGAATTAAAAATTTTAATTATCACTTTTAAATTAAGATTTAATGAAATACAATCTATCTGAAATAACGGAATTAATTAGAAATAGGAGAACAATATATCCTGAACAATTTAGTTCAAGAATAATACAAAAAGAACAAGTCGAGATGTTATTAAATAATGCGATTTGGGCTCCAACACATGGAAATACTCAACCTTGGAGATTTACTGTTTTTCATTCAGATGATTCAAGAGAAAACCTAGCTGATTTTTTAAGTTCTTTGTACCTGAAAATAATTCCAAAAGAAGATCAAAAAGATACAAAATTGGCTAAATTACTAACAAGACCAAAACAAGCATCTGTTGTCATCGCTGTCTCAATGAAAAGAGATGAAAATGAAAAAATTAGAGAAATAGAAGAAATTGAAGCTGTTGCATGCGCAATTCATAATCTTGCTCTGACTGCAGTTGCATATGGATTAGGTTATTATTGGTCAACATCTAAATTAATTTACACTACCGAAATGAATGATTTTCTTTCATTAGGTGAAAAAGACAAATGTCTTGGTTTAATTTATTTAGGATACCCATCCATTGAATGGCCGAGTCAACATAGAAAACCTATTGAATATTTAACAACCTGGAAATAAATGATTAAAATTGTTTTATTTTTCTTAATTATAGGTTTTTATTTCCAACACTTTGCTCAACAAAATGAGAGAAGAGCATCATTTGGTATTCATTTTAAACCTTTATTTGAAGGTGGATTTATAGGATCATCAAAACTGGATATAAAAAATGAAAAATTTAACAGTGTAATTAACCAAAAATTTGGAACATCTTTCGGTGCAATAATTCGTTTTCCAATTTGGAAGAACTTGTATATTGAAACTGGACTAGCTCAAATAAAGCGAAATTATCAAGTAGATTATACAACTTTAGATAGTAATTTTAATGCTTCAAAAGCTATTTCTTTTGTAAGTCACGACATACCAATAAATGCACTTATCTTTGTAAAACTTTCAGAGAATTTTTATCTTAATTCTGCATTAGGAGTTTCTCTTGTTCATAACCCATCAAACGTTGCATCTCAAGTTGTATACAATAATTATATTCAATACAAAACAGAAGGTAGAAAAAGAAGTAATTTCGCTTTTGAATTCAATGTTACTTCAGGAATAGAATATAGAAATACTAAGTTTGGTGGATTTTATCTTGGAGCAAGTGCTAGAATACCTTTCCGTCCAATATTTGACGTTGCTACTTCATATGTTAACAATAAAAGTAATAACAAAGAAGTTTTATATGGTAGATTAAATGGCTTATATGTTGCGTTAGACTTTAGATATTTCTTACCAAAAACAAAAAGCTCAAAAATTCAATTTGAAAAAGGACCATTAGAAGATTAAATGAAATTAGAAATCGAAAAACTGATTAACCAACTTGGTTTGATTCCTCATCCAGAAGGAGGGTTTTATAAAGAAACATACCGATCGATAGAAACTTGTATTGATGAGACAAGAAACTTGAAAACAGCAATCTACTTTTTATTAAGATCTGAAGATGTATCTCATTTTCATCGAATAAAAAGTGATGAAATTTGGTACTTCCATGCAGGAAGTCCATTGGTTGTTCATTCAATCGATACAAATGGAAATTATTTTGAACAAAAAGTAGGTATAAACCTATTAGAAGGAGAATTACCACAGTACTTAGTCCCCAAAAATACAATATTCGGATCTTCAGTATTAGAAAAAAACAGTTTTTCTTTAGTGTCTTGCTCTGTTTCTCCGGGCTTTGATTTTGAAGATTTTGAATTATTTAAAAGAGATGAACTAATTGAAAAATATCCCCGTTACAAAGACATTATAACACGACTTACATTAAAATGACACTTGAGGAAAAAGATCAATTATACATGCAACGATGTATCGATTTAGCTGCACTTGCTGGTGTGAATGCATCCCCTAACCCAATGGTTGGTTCTGTAATTGTTTACAATAATGAAATTATAGGAGAAGGCTATCACCAGTATTTTGGAGGCCCGCATGCGGAAGTAAATGCACTCAATTCTATTACTGAACAAGATCAAATACACATATCAAAATCAACTATATATGTAAGTTTAGAACCTTGTTCCCATACTGGTAAAACACCTCCCTGTTTAGATTTAATTTTAAAAAATAAATTTAAAAGAGTTGTTATCGGTTGTAAAGACCCAAACCCATTAGTTTCTGGGAGAAGTATTGATAAATTGAAAGAAGCAAAAATCGATGTCACTTTCGGAGTAAAAGAAAAAGAATGTATTCAATTAAATAAAAGATTCTTTACATATCAAATTAAAAAACGTCCCTATGTAATTTTAAAATGGGCGCAAACAAAAGACGGTTTCATAGATAAAAATCGTGATGAAGATAATCAAGAAGAACGAAAAGTAAATTGGATAAGTAATCCTGATACTCAAAGTTTAGTTCATTATTGGCGAAGTAAAGAACAAGCTATTTTAGTGGGTTGGAAAACAATTGAACACGATAATCCAAGTTTAACTGTGAGAGAAGTTAAAGGCTTGAATCCATTAAGAATTATTATAGACAGCAATCTTAATATGCCAAAGGAATCAAAAGTTTTCACAGATGGTGATAAAACCATAATTATTAATAAAATAAAAAATGAAGAAATTGGTAATGTATCATTCATTAAACTTTCACAAATTACAAGTCAAAGCATATTAAATTGTCTTTATGAATTAGAAATCAGTTCTGTTTTTATAGAAGGCGGATCTGGAACATTACAACATTTCATTTTAGACGGCCTTTGGGACGAAGCTAGAATAATTCAAGGAAATATGAAATTTGAAGATGGAATTAAAGCTCCGAAAATAAACGGAATCCCATCAAAAACATATTCATTTTCTAACAATCAACTTTTTCACTATTTTAAATGATTTCAGTAACTATAGCCGTTATAACAATAACCTGGATCTTTGTTTTATTCAAATTTTTCACGAAATACGGAATAAACACTTTTCAAGCAGTTGTTATAAATTACTTAGCTGCTTTTAGCTGTGGAATGATTTTATATGGTGGACAAATAAATAACCAACTTTTTTCTTCAAAAGAATGGATTTTTTGGGCATTAATTTGTGGTGTTTTATTTATTTCACTGTTTTTCTTAATGGGCAAAAGTTCCCAAAATAATGGGGTTTCATTAACAACTATAGTAGTAAAAATGAGTATGGCATTCTCTATGGTTTTGATGATCTTGATTTATAAAGAAAACATTAATTTATACAAAATAAGTGCAATTGGTCTTTCATTACTAGGTATTTATTTACTTTCGAAACAATCAAATTCAGAAAATGATAAAAAATCGAGTAAAGTATTATTAATAGTACTCTTTATTGGTTGTGGTCTACTCGACTTTCTTTTGAATTACATTCAAAATTTCAAACTAAAGTTTATTTCTTCTTCACTTTTTAGCGCATTTGGACTGGGTGTAGCAGGATTCCTTGGAACAATAATTCTAATTCTTCGCTTTATAAAACAAGGAGAAAAATTAGAATTAAAAAGTATCTATGCTGGAATATTATTAGGAGTTCCAAATTATTTTTCAATTTATTATTTAATACATTCATATGAAGTTTTAAATATCCCTGATTCAACAGTGTTAGCTATCTTAAACATTTTAAGTGTTTTAGCTAGTTTAGTAACAGGTTTTTTCATCTTTAAAGAAAAAATAACCTGGATAAAAACATTAGGCATAATTAGTTGTCTAATATCCATTTATTTATTTACATTAGGATAAGATTTTTTATAATTTTATAACAAAAATCAGTTTATGATAAAGTGTCTTATATTTTTTTCAATTTTTTGTATTCAATTAAACTATTGGGCTCAAGGAATTAATTTTGAAAAAGGAACATTTGAAGAAGTTAAAACAAAAGCAAAACAAGATAATAAGCTGATTTTTGTTGATGCCTATACATCTTGGTGTGGTCCATGTAAATGGATGGCTGCTACAGTTTTTACAAATGACACAGTAGGTAAATTCTTCAATGATAAATTTCTTTCCATTAAAATGGATATGGAAAAAGGAGAAGGAATTGAATTTGCCAAAAAATATAATGTAAGATGTTTCCCAAATCTATTAATACTTAATAGTGAAGGTGAAGTAATTCATAGACAAGGAGGTGGATTAAAAGCTAAAGCTTTTATTCAATTTGCGGAAAAAGCATTAAAAGTGGGGAATAAAACTTACCAATATTATGCTTCTAATCTTTCAAATCAAAAAAATAATCTTGCTTTTCTAATGGAATATATTGATTATTTAGGACACACTTGCTTACCAATTGACGAAACAATTAGTATGTATTTTGATCAAATTGATTCTGTCAATTATACAGAAAGAAAAAATTGGAATATGATATGGAATTTCACAAATAATTTTAATTCTAAATCATTCAAGTATTTACTAAATCACCAAAATGATTTTGCTCAAAAATACACTCAAGACTCGGTAGATATCAAAATAAATTCTGTAATTCAAAAAACATCACATAAATTTATTCACTCAAAACCAATTCAGGAGAATGAATTAAACAATTTTATAAAACTTATTGAAAATTTAAACATAAGACAATCAAAAAGTGCTGTATTTTTAATAAAATTAGAACTTTATATTAAAAATGAAGATTGGGGGAATTATGAAAAAGAGCTGATTAGTAAAGGAGATGAGTTGTTAAATAAATCGCAATATAATGCTACCGCTTGGAATATATATGAAAAAAGTTCAAATACAGAATTACTAAAAAAAGCAGCTAATTGGATGAAAAATCTTACTGATAGTCAACCTGAAAAAACAGAAAATTATGCTGAATTAGACACCTACGCTTGTGTATTATATAAATTAAAAAATAAGAATGAAGCTTTGAAAATAGCACAAAAGGCAGTTGAAAAAGCTAAAAAGATGGGAATGAATGAATCTCAATATCAAGAAACATCTGAATTAATCTCTAAAATAAATGCATTATGATAAAATCAATTTTAACAATCACATTATCAATATTTCTAGTTTATAATTCAAAAGCTCAAAACACAAATTCATTTGGATATGTAGGAACTATTGGAACTTTAAAAACAGAGTTAATATTAAAACTTACAATATCTAAAGATGAATGTACTTATGATTTTGAAGGTTCTTATTTTAATAAAAAACTAAATAAAGACTTTATTTTAAAAAGAACATTAAAACCATGTGAGAATGAAAATGATGATCCAGATAAAAAAATTACTCTCACCGAATATGATGGAGAAATAGTTACAGGAACCATCACCCTAACTGGTATAGGTGAAGCTAGTTGTAACGGAACGTGGATAAGTCCAAATGGGAAGAAAAAACAAATTGTGCATTTTGTTGCTATTCGAGATAAAGAAGAAATCAAAGAGAAAGAAAAAAAGAAATAGTTATAAAGTAATATAATTAAGATTTTCCATCAATAATTTAATTTTGAATTAGTATGCTTCATTTGAGAAACGCAATTTATATTGGAAGTAACAAAAGAGCAAGTCTTTTCGATTTAGAAATACCTGAAGATTACAACGGAAATTTGATTGTATTTATTCATGGTTACATGGGATTTAAAGATTGGGGTGCTTGGAATATTTTAGAAAAGTCATTTACATATCAAGGTTTTGGATTTTGTAAATTCAATCTAACACATAACGGCGGCAATTCTACTAATGGAATTGATTTTCCTGACTTAGAATCTTTTGCAAAAAACACGTATAGCAAAGAAAAAAATGATGTTGTTTACTTATTAAATGAAGTACAAAAACACATCCCTAAAAATACACTTATTCATTTGATGGGACATAGTCGTGGTGGTGGTGTAGCGCTATTGAATCATGAAAATGAAAATGTACATTCAATTATAACATTAGCTTCAATTTCTTCCATTTCTAAACGATTTGAAGATTTTGAAATGTTAAAAAAATGGAAAGAAACAGGTGTTCGTTTTGTTCAAAATCAACGAACAAAACAACAAATGCCACATAATTACAGTCAATATTTAGATTTTATCGAATTTAAAGAAGAGCTCAATATTGAAAAAGCATGTAAATCATTGAATAAACCAAATTTGGTTATACATGGAGATAAAGATACTTCTGTTTCTATTGAAGAAGGAGTTGAAATTGCTACTTGGACAAATTCTCCCTTATATACAATTGAAGGAGCAGATCATACTTTTGGTAGCTCGCATCCATGGAATTCAAAAGAACTTCCTGAAAAATTAGAAGAAGTTGTGGCATTAATAAGTACTTTCATTCTAAAACAAAATAAAAATAAGCCAATAACTGAAAATGAAGCATTAATGTTTCAATTAACTGAAATGTCTAAAGTGGATGGCGATATTAAAGAAATGGAGTTTGGTTTTTTACTTCAAATTGCTCATCAACTTGGTCTTTCTAAAGAAGAATTGATGGAACTTTTCGAAAAGAAAATTAATCATACTCCACCTAAAAATGAATTAGAACGCATAGTTCAATTTTACCGTTTGTGCTTATTAATGTTTGTAGATAATGAACTGCATCATGATGAATTGAAGGCTTTACGTAACACAGCTATAAAAATGGGTTTACCCCCTTTTGCAACTGAACAAGTAATTAATTGGCTTCAAATTCACCCAGGTGAAAGTATACCTAAAAACGAATTAATTAAAATTTTCCAAACAAATTTTAATTAAAAAAGACATCTTTCTTGAATAAAATTCGCAAAAATAAATATTTTATTAGGGTACACTTATTAAAATTAAAAGATTTAAAATCAAAGTTTTTACTCTTCTTATTTTACTTTTTTATTTCAACATCAAGTGCTAAAAACTATTACGTTGCATTAAATGGAAAAAATACAAATAAAGGAACACTTGACGATCCTTTTTATTCGATTCAATTCGCATCTAAAAAACTTAACCCAGGAGACACACTTTATATTCGTGGTGGCATTTATTATGAAAATTGCAGTTTAAAATTAAAAGGAACTAAAAACAATAGAATTACAATACAATCATTTAAAAATGAAAAAGTTGTATTTGCATCTTCAACTTTAAAATTAAATTGGAAGCAAATTTCAAGGCACATTTTTAGGGCAAAAATCAATTCAAAAATTACGCAAGTATTTTTAAATTACAAACCTTTAATGCAAGCATCTTTCCCTAATATTATTGAGGGTGAAATGAATAAAGATAAATGGCTAAACGTTTATTCTAAAGCAACTAAAGAAATCGAATTAAAAATCCCTAAAAAATCAAACCTTATACATTCAAAATTCATTGGTATTTGTGGTAGAGGAACAATTTGCATTACAGGAAAAGTAACCGATCAATATAAAAATTCAGTCCAATTATCTAACAAAGATTTTTATTGGAATAATAAATATAAAACGGCTTATTTAGGAAAAGGGAAAGGTTATTTTATAGGTAATCTTTCATTTTTAGACACTATAAACGAATGGTATAGTAATGATGAGTATATCTATTGGTATGGAAAACCACCTTCACATAAGAATCTGATTTTGAGAACTGAAAATGATGAATTTATTTTAAATCAATGTTCATTTGTCACACTTAAAGGACTTCATTTTATAGGAAAATCAATTTCATTCGGCAATTCAACACATTGTATATTAACTAAATCGAGAGTAGAATTTCCAACACCTTTTTTCAATTTTGAATATAGTTTTGATAGAGGGTGTAACCCTGAAAATGATTCATCAATCTATTGGAGAGGGAAAGGCATCATCTTTAACGGTTCATATAATCAAATTCAACATTCTTCTATTTCAAAATCATGGGGAGATGGCATCACTACTTACGGAAAAAACAACAAATTATACAACTCATTTGTAAGTGATTGTAACTGGATGGGAACAGATGCCGCTGCATTGAATTTTTATGGTGAAAATCACATTGTAAAACATTGTTTTTTATCAAAAACAGGTCGTTCTGTTATTTTACATTCTAATTCAAAAAATTGTAAAATTTTATACAATGAAATTTCGGAAGGTGGATATTTATGTGATGATTTAGGACTAACATACAATTATGGAACTGATGGAAAAGGAACAGAAATAGCATATAATTGGTTACATCACAATAGAGCACCGCATTATGGTTCAGGAATTTATCTTGACAATGGAAATTCTAACTTTAAAGTCCATCATAATGTGGTCTGGAAATGTTTTGTTGGTTTGACAATAAACGAAACTGCAACTGATGATTCTATCTATAACAATACTTTCTTTAAAAATAAGTATACTATGGGGAGTGGCTGGTTTTCAGAATTCGCTCCTAAAATAATTCATGTTTCTACATTTAACAATATAACTGATAGCGATTTAAAAGCAAGGGATCAACAACCATTTTACGGAACCAGTCAAAAAAATAACAAATTCATTCCCCACTTAACTAATTTCCTTGTAAACCCTTCGACTAATGATTTTAGGATTAATTCAAACAAATTAAGTTATGAAGATCAACTAGGTGCTTATGATTCTAAAACCAAATGGAAAGCAGGATTAATCTATCCATTCGATAATAATTCGATGCCACCTTTTTACCAATCAATTGCTTATTATTTAATAAGTTATTTAATAATATTGATCCTACTTTCATTATTGATTCTTAAATCTAATTTCTACCAGCTTAAAACTATTGAACCAATAATACTTTTTGGAATTACAATTATTTCAGGTATAGCGTATTTTATGATTTTTACCTACATCTATCCAAATAGAGAAACTGCAGAAATTTTTAAACATTTTGACGATGCGAAATTGATTTACAATAATATTTTTTCAAAAGATAAGTATGCATATTTTAATTTTTTGATTAATGGAAATGAAACTTCCGAATTAAAAGAATTACTTCACCAAACGAATTTTTGGTATAAATTAGAAACTGGAACTTTTAATGAAAATCAATTTTTAATAAAATTTCATTCTTGGTTACTACCTATATCTGGTGGGAATATTTTTATGCACTTACTCATTTTTTCATTTATTGCTTTTCATGGAATGATAACATTCTTTAAACATCTTGAAAAACATTTTAATGCGACGAATTCAATTATTTTCCTTCTTTTTATATTACCAAGTTTTTGGTTATTCGCGTCAAGCGCTA
Source organism: Flavobacteriia bacterium (assembly GCA_947464135.1). GTDB lineage: Bacteria > Bacteroidota > Bacteroidia > Flavobacteriales_D > Crocinitomicaceae > CANHVK01. The sequence continues at coordinate 23,450 of CANHVK010000005.1, forward strand.
CAAAGGATAGCTTATTATTTTTTACTCTCGCATTCCTTTTTTATTTTTTAGATGATTTTAATTTAAAAAAACCAACTTTTTGGATTGTCATTTTATTCGGATTTTATTTCTTGATTTTATTAAGACCGTATTTATTTATTGCTTTTATACCATTTTTAGGTATTCGATTAATAACAAAGTTCACTAAAAACGAATTAAATGGATGGGTTACCTTTTCTGTTTATTTAGTAACATTACTTATTCTTTTGCAAATAAATCAAATACACCTTTTTGAAACATTAAAATTCAAACAACAAGATTTGATTTTGGTTGCAAAGGAAATGCATGCTTCTACTTCATTTGATATTGCTAGTCTAATTGAACCAATTGATTTATTAAAAAATAGTTTATCGGGTATATACAATGTCTTATTTAGACCATTGAATTTTCAAACAAAAAACTGGGGATTGCTATTAATGTGTATAGAAAATTGGTTTATAATTGGGATAATTATATTTTCTATAATCAAATCTGTTCAAAAAAGAGTAAATCCAAACTGGAATTTACTTTTGTTTTGTTTGCTTGTTTTTTTAATTATAGGATGGACTATACCAATTTCAGGAGTTATTTTGAGATTTAGAGCTATAATTTTACCATTTTTTATTCTTTCTCTATTTCAATCCAAAAAACAAAACACTATTAATCAATCAGTTGATTAAGTAGTTCATTTTCAATAGTATGAACACCATCAAATGTATAGGTTTCAATTCCATTCTGTTGATATTCTGAAATAAATTTCTGAATTGAATCAGATGTAAAATAAGGGTCTTTCATTCCTACAACAAATTGATATTTCATACTTTTATCAATATCAGGTAAAGAAATATCTTCTGGGAAAATACTCGCCCACAAAATACATCTTTCAAATAAATCAGGATATTTTGAATAATAACGAGATGCAGTAGCTCCACCTTGGGAGAAACCTAGTAGAATCGTTCTATCAAAAAGTTTTTGATTAGTAAATTTTTGTGTTAAAGCTTTTAGATAATTCAAATTATCTGCAATATCATCTAATCGCGCTTCTCTAGACATCCACGAAGCACCCACCCTACCCGATGTACCTTCTAAATAAAAGCGATGTAATCCTTCAGGAGCAACAATAAAATATCCTTTATCTACTAAAAATTGAAACTTTCTTATAAAGTATTCTGGAAGTTGACCATAACCATGTAAAACAAACAATAACTTACTCGACGATTCTAAATCTCCAAGTGTATAAAAACGGGTAGTCTTTTCAACCTTAAAATTTTGAACAAGTGTCATCAGTCGTTAGTCGAATATTTTAATGTTCTTTTATCAAAGAAAAAACGATATAATTTCACCCCATCTTTTTCTATTACAGGATTGTAATTATAAATATCTTTTACTAGTGGAGAATAGTTTTTAATTTTTCCTTTATAAATTACAATGTCTTTGAATTCATTATAAGATCCTGTTTCATATTCTAAATAATTCGCTTCAGGATTTGTAGTTCCTATTGCGTCAAATAATTTCCACTGAAACATTAATTGAATATTTCCATTCATCATCAAATAATAATTCTTGAATGCAGAATTACGAATATGATAGGTAATTGTAATATCTTTAAAAAATTCAGATTGAATATTTTCCAACTTAACTTCCAAAGGAACTTGTGGACTCGAAGCAACAGCAATTGGATTTGAAATTTGATCAGTTTTACCATCGTAATAAAAGAAAAAATTATAATTTCCCGTATATCCTGCTTCTGCTATTTGGGCTGTATTTTCTGACTTTGAAGCTTCATTTAAAGCAAAATCTAATCTATTTACAGTTATAACAGCGTCTTTAACATCATCTAAATTTAAAAAGTCCTTGTAAATTTTATAAGTATATTTCTCATTTACTGGAATTTGCAACTTGGATTCTATTTCTCGTTTAAAACGCTTTTCAAAAGGAAGTTTTTTAATAGATTCTTGCTTCTTATTTAACTCATTATCTTTTGATTCAGAACAAGAAAAAATTAAATTTATTAAAGCGAGACTAAAAAAAGCAATTATAAATTTGATTTTCATAAGATTAAAATTAAATTTATTTATTTCAACTAATCCCGAATAATTTTAACAGAACTATCTTCACCAATTTTTAAAATTTGTGATGGTTGACCTTGCGCCTTGCCATTATCAGGAATCACAATATCTACCCCTTTTTTAATAATCTCTGAAACTGTTGAAAAATTAGTAGGTGTCTTTTCTCCAGATACATTTGCTGATGTAGATACAATCGGCTTTCTCAACGTTCTAATTAATTTGATACAAAAAGGATCATTTGTTACTCTTATACCTACTGAACCATCTTTAGCAATTACACTAGGTGCTAATCCTCTTGAGTTAGGATATATGATTGTCAATGGTTTAACAGCATAATCAATTAAATCATAACATACTTCTGGAAATGAAACCGTATATTTCTCAAGCATTTGAATACTGTCAACTAAAACTATAAAGCTCTTATCATCAGGTCTTTGTTTTAATTTAAGCACTTTTTGACAAGCTTCTTCATTTGTTGCGTCGCAACCTATCCCCCAAATAGTGTCTGTTGGATAAAGTATTGTTCCGCCATTGGTTAAAATCTCTTCTAAATTATCTAATGGATCCATAAAATTATTTTAATAAGTCAGGTCTTCGTTCTTGTGTTCGTTTATACGCTTGTTCTTCTCTATATTTCTCAATTAACTCAAAATTTCCTGACATTAAAACATCTGGAACTTTATGTCCTTTATACTCAGGTGGCCTTGTATACACAGGTGGTGATAATAAATTATCTTGAAAACTATCAGTCAAAGCTGATGTTTCATCATTTAAAACCCCAGGAATTAATCTTACTAAGCTGTCTGTTAACACAGCTGCTGCCAACTCACCTCCAGATAGAACGTACGATCCTATTGAAATTTCTTTTGTAATATAAATTTCTCTTATTCGTTCATCAACTCCTTTGTAATGACCACACAAAATAATTAGATTCTCATACAATGAAAATGTGTTAGCTATTTTTTGATCTAATATAACACCATCAGGAGTCATATAAATAATCTCATCGTATTTTCTTTCTGATAATAATTTGTCTATTAATAAGGCAATCGGTTCTATTGTCATCACCATCCCTGCACCACCACCATATTGATAATCATCAACTTGCTTATGTTTGTTAGTAGAGTAATCACGGATGTTATGGATGTGAATTTCAGCAAGACCTTTCTCTTGCGCCCTCTTCATAATTGAAGCTGAAAAAGGACCTTCTAGCAATTCAGGTAAAATCGTTAAAATATCAATTCTCATTTGTTACTAAAGTAAAAATTAACAGCTTCTCTAACACTTCCATTGTCTAATAACAGTTGTTTTGCTATTTCATAATCTACCCCCGTTTTTTCTTGTACCATTTTAGTACCCCTATCTACTAGTTTATGATTACTTAATTGCATATCAACCATTCTGTTTCCTTGAACTTTACCTAATTTAATCATCAATGAAGTAGATATCATATTCAACACCAACTTTTGCGCAGTTCCCGCCTTCATCCTTGTACTACCTGTAACAAATTCAGGTCCAACAACAGGTGTTATTGAATAGTTTGCTTCTTTACTTAAAGGACTTCCTTCATTACAAGATAATCCACAGGTTAAAACACCATTTTCATTCGCTTTTTTGATTGCACCTATTACGTAAGGTGTAGTGCCAGATGCAGCAATACCAACAACTACATCTCCTTTTTTTATTCCATTTTCAAGCAGATCTTTCCAGCCTTGTTCTTGATCATCTTCTGCGAATTCAACCGCTTTTCTAATCGCTCCATCACCACCTGCTATAATTCCATTTACTAAATCAAAAGGAACACCATACGTTGGGGGACATTCACTTGCATCAACAATTCCTAATCTCCCACTTGTTCCAGCACCTAAATAAAATAAACGGCCACCGTTTTCCATTTTTTCGTATGCTGCATCTATAAATTTCTCTATCGATTTTAATTCTTTTTCTATCGCGAATGGAACTGTCTGGTCTTCTTTATTAATACTTGTGATTAAATCAATTGTAGACATTTTTTCAAGCCCATCATAATTGCTGGATGCTTCTGTTGTTCTTTTCATTTTAAACTAAATATGCAAAATAATCACTTTGAGTTAAATCCATTTCAACTCTTTCCTGAATGGTTGTAGTTAGAGTTATCCCAACAAAATCGGCTTTAATTGGATATCTACGGTGACGTCTATCTACCAAAGATACTGTTTTAATCGCTTTTGAAGGTTGCTCTAATAATTTCATAAGTGCATATTGCATTGTTTTTCCAGAATTTAAAACATCATCCACAAGCACGATAAAAGCACCATTCAATAAATTATTTTCTATTGAGATATTTACTGGAAACTCTAACGGATTTTCTTTGTTCAAGCTAATTTCAAAAATAATTACTTCTAAATCAGAATTTTCACTAATTATATTTCCTAATAAGTCTGCTAGAATTTTACCATTTCCACATATCCCACCAACGTATATTTTTTTTTCACCGTATGAATTTTCTATAATTTGATGAGCCAATCTGTTGATTTTCTGATCAATTTGAGTTTTATTTAATACAACCTGCATATTTCACATTTTTCCATATCAAATATAAAGCTTCAAATTCAAATAATTCTACAATGAAACATAATTTAAGCTACTTTGTTAATATTGTACTATGAAAACAGCGATTGTTATTGGAAGTGGTGTAGCTGGAATCGCTACTTCAATAAGACTTCAACTAAAAGGTTACCAAACAACCGTTTTAGAAAAAAACAGTTATTTAGGTGGAAAACTTACAGAAATTCAATTAGGGAATTTCAGATTCGATGCAGGTCCTTCCCTATTCACATCTCCTAATCTTATTGAAGAACTTTTTCATATTTCAAAAAAAAATATGACCGATTATTTTGATTACGAAACTTGTGATATAAGCTGTAATTATTTCTTTGACGATAAAACTCACCTTACTTTTTATGCTGATAAACAAAAACTTAAAAATGAAATAGAATCTAAACTAAATGTAAGTTTTAAACCTTTAGAAAAATATTTGAAATTATCGGAATACAAATATGAAGCTACAAAACCAATTTTTTTAGAAAAATCATTACATAAAACTTCAACCTATTTTTCCAAAAAATTGATTAAATGTATACAAGCAATTCCAAAGCTTAACCTGTTTGAATCACTCGATAAAACAAATAATAAAGCCCTTAACCATCCTAAACTTATACAAATTTTTAATCGATACGCCACTTATAATGGCTCTTCTCCTTATTTAGCATCTGGAATCTTATCGTTAATTCCACACTTAGAGTTAAATCAGGGATCTTTTTTTCCAAAGAGTGGAATGCATTCAATTACAAAAGCATTAACAAAACTTGCTACTGACTTAGGTGTTCAGTTTATTACGAATATCTCTGTAAATGAATTAACTAAAAAAGATGAAATTATACATTCTGTAAAAACTAATAATGGCGAATACCAAGCTGATATTATTGTTTGTAATGCAGATGTTAAAACGGCATATGATACATTTTTGAACAAATTCAATAAACCCTATAAAATTTTGGAACAAGAAAGATCTAGTTCTGGGATTATTTTTTATTGGGGTATCAATAAGAAATTTTCAAATTTAGACCTACACAACATTTTATTTTCAAGCAATTACAAAGAAGAATTTAATCATATTTTCAACTTAAAATCTATTTATTTTGACCCAACAGTTTACATAAATATTACATCTAAGAAAAATAAAGATGATGCCCCTGAAAATGCTGAAAATTGGTTTGTTATGGTAAATGTTCCATCAGATGAAAATCATAATTGGGAAGAAATCAGATTGATTACAAGAAAAAATATCATAAACAAAATCAATAAAGTTTTAGATACGAACATTGAAGACTATATTATTGAAGAAGATTACCTTGATCCAACTCGTATACAAATTAGAACTTCTAGTGCAGGTGGAGCTTTATACGGTAGTAGTTCTAATTCAAGAAACGCTGCATTTTTTAGACATCCAAACTTTTCAGAAATTAAGAATTTATTTTTTGTTGGTGGAAGCGTACATCCAGGTGGTGGTATCCCACTTTGTTTAAATTCTGCAAAAATCGCTACTGAACTAATAGATTAATTATCAATCAAAAAAAGTTCCAAAACCAGTAAGCTTTTTCATCCAATATTCAGATGACTCAATTTCTGTTATGATTACACCTTTTGAAGAACTCGAATGTATCATTTTAAGGGGTTCTCCTGGCTTAGAGACAATCATTCCTACATGAGTAACTTCTTCTTTTCCACTATTAAAAAAAATCAGATCCCCTGGTAAAACATCTTCTTTATTTATTTTTTTACATGATTGATATTGATCTCTAGAGCTTCTACCTGTTTTTAAATCGAATTTTTGATAGACATATCCAGTAAATCCAGAACAATCAAAACCATCCAGACTATCTCCTCCAAAAACATATGGAATACCGATACACTTAGTTGCTAGATCAATAATTTCAATTCTATTTTCTGCAATTTCAGAAAGTGGTTTTTCAAGTTTAATGTCTTTTTTTGTTTTTTCTTCCAACCATTTAGATTTCTTTGGGTTGAGTTTTATTCCATCAAACAACCCTTTAATAGATTTAGCTAATAAATCAGACTTTTTAACATCATTTTTTATTTTTAGCCATTCTAATTCATCATATAAATAATCTCTTAAATTAGAAATTTCATCTTTATGTTCTAAAAATATTTTTTTAGACAATGGATTGGATTTAATAGACTTAAACAAATTGGTTGCTTCTAACCAAGGCATTAATTCCCTCTTTCTAAATAGAAATTTATCTTGTAAATGGTATAATGAAATCGATTTATAGAAAATTGGCAACATAGATGTGTCATAATCAGGATTATTCAAAAGCTCATCAGCTTTCCAAAAAGCTAATCTATAATTCCCTTGATTGTAATAAAGAGCCATCTTTTTCATTGCCCTATCTTGAGCAAAATAAGCATTAGATATAAAAAGAATTATAATAAAAATTTTAAACCTTTTCATTGAAACAATTTATTTACAACTAATTTACAATTATGATGTATTTAAAATTGATTTTCTTTTGAATAAAACCAACAAGCTAGTGTTATTAATTTATAAATTGAGTAAATTTTTGTTCAATAAATGAATTGAATATACTTTGTGTTATTTTAATTATTTTTGGATCTAAATCTCTTTAAATATGTATAAAATATTTTTTCTTTCCTTAATAATTACGATTTTTTTTAAATTAAACGCTCAATCACAAGACATTAAACAAAGTACTCGAAAACTCGAAGAAGTTTTTACATATATAAATCATCTGTATGTTGATAATGTAGATAATAAATCACTAACAGATGCAGCTATTATTGCAACACTCGAAAAATTAGACCCACACTCAACCTATATCTCCAAAGATGAAGTAGATGATGCTAACCAAACAATTAATGGGAATTTTGTAGGTGTAGGTATTCGTTTCCAGTTACTTAAAGACACTTTAATGGTTGTGGCTACAGTTCCTGGTGGACCTTCTGAAAAAATAGGAATCCGTGCTGGTGATAAAATCTTAAAAGTGGATGGAATAAATATTGCAAATGTCAAGTTAAAAAATTCGCAGGTAAGAGAAAAATTAATGGGTGAACTTGGAAGTAAAGTGAAAGTAGAAGTTCTTAGAAAAAACGAAGGAACTCCGTTAACTTTTACAATTACAAGAGATAAAATTCCTTTAAATTCGGTAGACTGTTATTATATGATCACTCCTACTACAGGTTACATTAAATTGAATAGCTTTTCTCATACATCAACAGATGAAATCAAAGCCGGATTGAAAGCATTAAATCAACAAGGAATGAAAAACCTGATTCTTGATTTGCAAGATAACGGGGGGGGCGTAATGATGGCCGCAAAAAATATTTGTGATGAATTTCTTACAAACGATAAATTAGTCGTTTATTCTGAAGGAAAACATCAACCTAGACAAGATCTAATTTGTGATACAAAAGGTTTATTTGAAAAAGGAAAACTTATTGTTTTAGTCAATGAAAATTCAGCTTCAGCAAGTGAAATCGTTAGTGGAGCTATACAAGATTGGGATAGAGGATTAATAATCGGTCGTCGAACTTTTGGTAAAGGATTGGTTCAAAGACCTATTAATTTGTCCGATGGTTCAGAAATTCGTTTGACAATAGCACGCTATTTTACTCCAAGTGGAAGAAATATTCAAAAACCATATGAAAATAATATCGTTGAATATCACAAAGATTTCATAAAAAGATTAGCACATGGTGAACTTACATCACAAGACAGTATTAAATTTCCCGATAGCTTAAAATTTCAAACAAAAATTTCAAAAAGAACAGTTTACGGTGGAGGTGGTATAATGCCTGATATTTTTGTACCACTTGACACAAATGAATTTACACCCTATTTCAGAAAAGTATTAAATGCAGGTATTTTTAATTCATTTAGTTTAATTTATGTTGATAATAATAGAAACTTACTTAAATCTAAATTCTCTGATTTTAATAATTTCAATAAAACATTTACCTGTGATGAATTATTTATGAATGATTTTTTTAAATATATTGAAAAAGAACAAAATGAAATTAAGTACAATGAGTCCGAATACAAGAAAAATGAACTATTATTTAAAACATTTTTAAAATCACTGATTGCACAAAATAACTGGGGAACAACTGAGTTTTATAAAATATACAATCAAAGAAATGCAATTTTAAAAGTTGCTTTGGAAACGATTGACAACCCTAAAAAATTTGATAAATTCGGTATTGAAAAATAAAACTTATGAAACAATTTTTATTTATTTTATGCTCTTTATATATCTTTTCATGTAACTCAAAAATTGAAAAAAAAGAAATTGTATCTAACGTTGCTTCTGAAGAATTATCAAATGAAGAATTGAAAAAAGAATTAAAAGCAATCGAAGCAGAAGAAAAAGCAAAAATTGAAGCTGAACTTAATAATAGAACTTCTATTTCGTTTGAAAAAGAAATTTACGATTTCGGAAAAGTGAAGGCAGAGACTGATAATAAATACAGATTTAAATTTACAAATACAGGATTAAAACCTTTAATCATTTCCAATGTAAAAGCAAGTTGTGGTTGTACAACACCTTACAAACCTGAAAAACCTATTCTACCAGGAAAATCAGATTTTATAGATGTTAATTTTCATCCTAAAGCTAGTCAATCTGGTGAAATAACGAAAACAATTACGGTAGAATCAAATACGAAAGAAAAAATCTCAGAATTACAAATTAAAGCATTTGTAGAAAACTAAAATTACAAATAGATTATTTTGATTAATGTTGATTTTAATCATATTCTTACTTAATTATAATCAGATTAGAAAAGAAAAATTAGATTTAGATTTGTATACTAATATATAAATCTATGAAAACAATATTAATCCCAACAGACTTATCTCTCAACGCATCTAATGCTTTGACATATGCAATAGAGTTATTTAGAAACTCTGAAGTAAAATTTCATATACTTCATGTATCACATCCTATTATTGAGATGCCTGGGTCTTCAATTGAATATGTTGAACCTACTATTTTTCAAGATATTAAAACTGAAAAAAAACTCGTAAAAAAACAACTTGAAAACGTTCTTAAAGATTTAAATATTAATAAGGATGATATACATTTTGAAATAGAAAATGAAATAGGTTTTGCAAGTGATGTAATTATTTCTAAAGCAACAGAATTGAATTGCGACTTAATTATAATGGGAACTCAAGGAGCTACTGGATTAAGTCAATTTTTTATTGGATCTGTAACAGCAAACGTAATTAGAAAATCAACTGTATCAGTAATTGCAATACCTGAAAATTTCAAATTTGAAAAATTACAGAAAATTGTTTTTGCAACTGATTATGAAGGAATATCTAATAAAAAAATATTACAACCTTTGTTTGAATTAGCAAGAAAATTTGATGCTAAAGTATTAATGTTTCACGCAATTGAAGCAAAAGAACCTATTGCTGCTTACATAGAGGAATTACAAGTATGGAAAGCAGAAAAAAACTTTCATCAAGTTAGACACACAAATAGCATAGCAACTTGTGAAAATATTCCTGATGGAATATTAGAATTTGCAGGTGAAAATGAAGCAAATCTGATAGCAATTATACCACATACATATGGTTTTTTTGAAAATTTACTTCACAATAGTGTTTCTAAACAAATTGCATTTGAAAGTAAAACTCCAATTTTAGCTCTACATTAATCGTCTTACTCATCTTAATATCAATTACAAAAACATAACTTAATCTAACTGTTTATTTATGAAGACTGAAATTATATATATTGCAAATCTTAAGTGTAGTGGTTGTGCTACAACTATCACCAACGAATTACTAAAACTAACAGGTGTAAAAGATGTTCAAGTTGATACTGAAAAAGATTGTATTGAAATAAATTATGAAAACATAGAAAGAAAAAAAATTATTAGTAAACTACACGATTTAGGATATCCTGAAGCAACTGAAGAAAATGGTTTATTGCTAAAACTAAAAAGTTTCGCTAGTTGTATGATAGGACGTACTCATAATTTGACGCATTAACTTAAATCTTATTTGATTCTTCTATCAAAAATTAAAAAAATCAACCTTTTGTATAATATTTTATTGCAAGTTTTAACAGTGTGAATTTCTTTTTATGACTTAATTATTTACTTTTGTTCAACAAAAAATATTCAATGGAAAGTCTAGAATTAAAAAGAGTTGCTTCTCAAGTAAGAAGAGATATTGTTAGAATGGTTTCTGCTGTAAATTCGGGACATCCTGGAGGTTCTCTTGGATGTACTGATTTTCTTACGGTTCTATATTTTGATATAATGAAGCACACTCCTACCCCTTTCGATATGGATGGTGTTAATCAAGATTTATTCTTTTTATCAAATGGTCATATCTCTCCTGTTTGGTACAGCGTATTAGCGAGAAGTGGATACTTTCCAGTTCAAGAATTAGATGGATTTAGAAAATTAGGTTCAAAACTACAAGGTCACCCAAGTACAGATAAAAAATTACCAGGTATCAGAATGGCTTCTGGATCTCTAGGTCAAGGTTTATCTTGTGCCTTAGGTGCCGCTGAAACAAAGAAATTAAATAACGATAATTCTATTGTTTTCACTTTACACGGAGATGGTGAATTACAAGAAGGACAAGTTTGGGAAGCAGCTATGTACGCTTCTGCAAAAAAAGTAGATAACCTAATTGCTACAATTGACTACAACGGTCGCCAAATTGACGGTGATGTAGAAGATGTGCTTTCGTTAGGAAATTTAAAAGCTAAATGGGAAGCATTTGGTTGGTTAACTTTTGAAATGGATGGTCATAATATTGATGAAATAAAAAATACATTAATTGAAGCTAAAAATAATTTAGGACAAGGAAAACCAATCGTTATAATCATGAAAACTGAAATGGGTAAAGGTGTAGATTTTATGGAAGGATCACACAAATGGCACGGAGTTGCACCAAATCCAGAACAGTTAAAAGATGCGCTTAGTCAATTAGAGGAAACTCTTGGAGATTATTAATTGAAATCATTTATACTCATACTATTTTCTTTTTTTTTTCTGACTTCTTTTGGTCAAGAAAAACTAACACGTATTTTGTTTATTCTTGATGCTTCTAACAGTATGAATGTACCTTTAGAAGTATCAAACACTCCAAGCACAGGATGGAGAGATCAAACAAGAATTGAAGTAGCAAAAGAAATTCTTGCTCAAGCTCTTGATAGTTTAAAAGGAAGTGCAAATTTAGAAATAGCTTTACGAGTATATGGACATCAATCACCTATTACCCCAACATTTCAAGATTGTAATGATACGAAACTAGAAGTTCCGTTTGGTCCTGACAATTATGACCGTATCAAAGATTTTATCAGAATTATCAGGGCAAAAGGAACAACTCCTATTGCTAGATCTTTAGAAGCAGCTGCAGAAGATTTTCCTGATTTAAATTCCAGAAATGTAATAATACTTATAACAGACGGTTTAGAAGCATGTGATAACGACCCATGTGTAATAGCTAAAAAATTACACGATAAAAATATTGGAATCACTCCTTTTGTAATCGGTCTAGGATTAGATCTAAGTTATTTAGAACAATTCAAATGTATAGGTAGTTATTCCGAAGCTGAATCTAAATCTGCTTTTAAAAATGCACTTAAAAGTGTTGTATCAAAAGCACTAGTTAATACTACAGTTCAAATCAATCTGAATGATATTTACGGAAAACCTTCTGAAACAGATGTTTCAATGTTTTTATATAAATCTGGTACAGATGAACTTAAATATACTTTCGTACATACGTTGAATAGATACAATAATCCAGATACCTTGATTTTAGATCCAAATATTAAATATGATTTATTGGTTAACACAACTCCTAAAATCGAATTAAAAAACATTTCAATTCGCAAAAACACTCATAATACAATAGTAGTAGATGCACCGCAAGGTTTTATTAAGACAAGACTATTAAACGGAAATAAACCACACGAAATTGAAACGAGAATAATGCTCGAAAATGAGTCTCAAAAAACATTAAATGTTCAAGATATTAACTCGATTGATAAATATATCGTCGGTAATTATACTGCAGAAGTACTCACTTTACCTAGATCATACCATAAAATTAAAGTTACCCAATCAGGTACCTATACTATTGACATTGATGCTCCAGGTACTTTTATATACAAATGTTCTAATCTAACTATTGGTCAAATATTTGTTATCAACGAAACCGGTAAATTAGATTGGGTATGTAATTTAGACCAATTAAGTACAAATGGACAATGGTTTCTTCAACCAGGTCAATATAGAGTTGTTTACAGACAAAAAAATATAAAATCAACTGTATACACTTATTCACAAGATTTTAGAATTTATTCTAACAAAATAACATCATTAAATTTATAAATTTGCATTATGATTGAATTTGAGATTTTTGGTAATAAAGATACCCGTTCAGGATTCGGAGAAGGATTACACGAATTGGGTAAAACAAATGAGAATGTAGTTGCATTATGTGCTGACCTTACAGGTTCTCTTAAAATGGATGCTTTTGCGAAAGATTTTTCAAATCGATTTTTCCAAGTAGGTATTGCTGAAGCAAATATGATTGGTATGGCTGCAGGAATGACAATCGGTAATAAAATTCCTTACACAGGTACCTTTGCAAACTTTTCTACAGGTAGAGTATATGACCAAATTAGACAGTCAGTTGCTTACTCTAACAAAAACGTTAAAATTTGTGCATCGCACGCAGGATTAACTTTAGGAGAAGATGGTGCAACTCATCAAATCTTAGAAGACATAGGTATGATGAAAATGCTTCCTAATATGACAGTAATTGTTCCTGCAGATTTTAATCAAACAAAACAAGCTACAATTGCAATTGCTGATCATCAAGGTCCAGTTTACCTGCGTTTTGGTAGACCTGTAATGCCAATTTTTATACGTCCTGATGCAAAATTTGAAGTAGGAAAAGCAGATGTTTTAATTGAAGGAAGTGATGTTACTATTGTTGCATGTGGACATATGGTGTGGAAATCAATTGAAGCTGCAAGAATCCTGGAAGAAAAAGGCATTTCTGTTGAGTTAATTAATATGCATACAATAAAACCACTTGACGAAAATACATTACTAAAATCGTTAGCTAAAACAAAATGTGTTGTAACTGCTGAAGAGCATATGATGGCAGGTGGTCTTGGTGAGTCTGTTGCCCAAGTAATTACAAAAAACATATTAGTTCCACAAGAGTTTGTTGCTGTAAACGATAGTTTTGGTGAAAGTGGAACTCCGATGGAATTAATGACAAAATACAACATAGACACAGCTGATATTGTTAATGCTTCAGAAAAAGTGATCTCAAGAAAAAAATAATTTACATATTTATGGATAAGGATTTATTTTTAAAAATTCAAGGTCAAACAAATCCTTATCCATATTTAATCGATGTAGACTACGCGAAAGGAATTTACATTTATGATAAATCAGGGAAATCTTACATGGATATGATCTCTGGTGTTGCTGTAAATAATGTAGGGCATAGTCATCCAAAAATAATTGAATCTATTAAAAAACAATTGGATAAATACATGCACGTAATGGTGTATGGAGAATTTATCCAAGATAGTACCTTAGCTTTTTCTGAAAAGTTAATCTCACTTTTACCACCAAATCTAAATTGTGTTTATCCAGTAAATTCAGGAACTGAAGCAAATGAAGCCGCAATTAAATTAGCTAAACGTGTAACTGGTAGAACAGAAATAGTTTCATTTAGAGGATCATATCATGGCAGTACACACGGCTCAATGAGTGTTTCAGGAAATGAAATAAAAAAGCAAGCTTTTAGACCCTTACTATCAGATGTTCGGTTCTTAAGACATAATTGTATAGAAGATCTTTCACAAATATCTGAAAAAACAGCAGGTGTAATTATTGAAACAATTCAAGGTGATGCTGGTGTTAGAGAAAGTACCAAAGAATTTCTTACAGCTTTAAGAAATAAATGCGATGAAACCGGAGCCTTATTGATCTTTGATGAAATTCAATGTGGTATGGGACGAGCAGGATCTATTTTTGCCTTCGAACGAAATGGGATTATTCCTGATATCTTAACACTTGGTAAAGCATTAGGGGGTGGACTTCCTATAGGTGCACTTATATCTTCTTATGAAAATCTAAACAAATTCACCCATAACCCAATGTTGGGACATATAACAACTTTTGGAGGAAATCCAGTGATATGTGCATCAGCTTATGCTTTTTTAGAAATACTTACCAATGAAATAGACTTCAATGAAGTAGATAAAAAAGGAGAATTATTTGTATCTATGCTTTCACAAAATGATGAAATAAAAGAAATTAGACGTGTTGGAATGATGTATGCTTTTGATATGGAATCCTTTGAACGCGTTGAAAAAGTTGTTAAACGATGCTTAGAATTAGGACTCATTAGTTTTTGGTTTTTGTCTCACCCATATAGTTTTAGATTATCTCCACCATTAAACATTAGTGAAAAAGAATTAATAACAGCTGGTGAAATAATCTTAAAAGCAATTCAAGAAACAAAAAATTAATTTGTTATTATGCAAACTTCTCCACTAGTAGATTTATTTTTTATCGATGGATGCGGTCGATGTAAATTATACAAAACTCCAGCTTGTAAAGTACATACATGGAAAAATGAACTACAAGCTCTAAGACAAATCGCTTTAAATAGTGGATTATTAGAAGAATTAAAATGGAAACAACCTTGCTATACTTTTAATGGGAAAAACATATTGATAGTGAGTGCTTTCAAAGAATCTTGTATTATTGGTTTTATGAAGGGAGTACTAATGAAAGATAAGGTAGGAATTCTTGAAATGCCTGGTGAAAATTCAAATTCATCAAGGTTTATAAGATTCAAAAATCTTGAAAGAATTCTTGAATTAGAAAATATAATTACCGACTACATTAAAGAAGCTATAGAAATTGAAAAATCGGGTTCTAAAATTATTTCAAAAAAAATTGAAGAGTATCAAATTCCAGAAGAACTAAGTGAAGAATTTGATAATGATAATTCATTTAAAACTGCATTTAAATCACTTACACCAGGAAGACAAAAAGGATATATCATCCACTATTCTTCAGCAAAACAAAGTGCAACAAGAATATCAAGAATTCTAAAATCAAAAGAAGCAATTTTTCAAGGAAAAGGTTTAAATGAATAGCGTATATTTAAAATAAATCCAATAATTCTTCTTTAGTTAGTAATTTAAGTATAGTGTCATCTGTTTGAATTAAATCTGAAGCTATTTCTTTTTTAGATGATTGTAATTTAACGACTTTATCTTCAATAGTACCTGGAGTTATTAATCTGACTGCAATTACATGTTTATCTTGACCTATACGATAACATCTATCAATAGCTTGATTTTCTACAGCAGGGTTCCACCAAGGATCAACCAGATAAACATAATCGGCTTCGGTTAAATTTAATCCAGTTCCTCCTGCTTTTAGACTAATCAAAAAGACACGAATTTCATCGTTTTCTTGAAATTCTTCAACTATTTGTTCTCTATTTTTAGATTGACCCGTTAAATAGGAAAATGCAATTTTTTCATTTTCTAATTCGGTTTTTATTAAATCTAACATACCAACAAATTGACTAAAAACCAAAATCTTATGGTAACGATGTTTTTCTCTAATCTCTTGTAATAAAACCCGGATTTTTGCGGAATCATTGCCGTAATATTCTTCTTCATTCAATAATGCTGGTGAGTTACAAATTTGTCGGAGTTTTGTCAATGCCGCCAACATATACATAGTTTCCATATTTTTCTTTTTTGAAGAAGAAGCTTTCAGGAAATCGCGCATTTCTTTTTTATAACTCTCATATACATCACGTTGCTCTTTACCCATTTCACAATATAAAATCATTTCTGTTTTATCTGGTAATTCGGTAGCAACTTGTGCTTTAGTTCGTCTAAGAACAAATGGATTAATTCTTTTTTGTAATTCTCTCGAACGTTCTAAATCCTTGTATTTATCGATTGGAATTGAAAAATCCTCTTTAAATTGAGTTTGTGAACCTAGTAACCCTGGACAAGCAAACGAAAGTTGTGCATACAAATCAAACGTATTATTTTCAATTGGCGTCCCTGTCATTACTATTTTATTTCTTGACTTCAGTAAACGAACTGATTTATATCGTTGTGATTCTGGGTTTTTAATCGCTTGAGATTCATCTAAAAAGATATAATTAAAAGCAAAATCTTTTAAATAGTAAACGTCAGAAAGTAATGTACCATAGGAAGTTAAAATCAATTCATGTTTTTCTAAATGTTGTGCTGACTTAATTCTTTCTGAACCATATATAGTATGTAATTTCAAACTTGGTGCAAACTTTTTTAATTCTTGTTGCCAATTAAAAATTAAGGATGTTGGAACAACAACTAAATTGGTGTTTTTTCTTTTATGCTTGCGTTGTGTTAAAATAAAAGCGATGATCTGGATTGTTTTCCCCAGTCCCATATCATCTGCCAAACAACCACCAAAATTGAATTCATCTAAAAAACACAACCAATTCAATCCTTCTTTTTGATAATCCCTCAATTCGGCATTCAATTCTTTAGGGATTGGAACTTGCTTAACTGACTTAAAGGATTGAAGTTTATTTTTTAATGTAATAATCTCCTCTCGAACTTCTTGTGAAAGAAATTCATTTTCAAAAACTTCTTCTAAATAAGAAACATTAATTTTTGGAATACGAATTTTATCTTTTACTAACTCTCCTCCTCTAAAATATGCTGAGAACCTATCTAACCATTCTTGTGGTAAAATTCCTAGGCTACCATCTTTTAATTGAATAAACTTTGTTCTATTTTTAACTGCTTTTTGTAACTGTTTTAAAGGAACCAACTGATTACCAAAACTAATTTCAATTGAAGTATCAAACCAATCAATTCCACTAGTTACAGTAACACCTACTTTTACTTTGTGTTGATTATATTGATTTTCTTTAATTGAATTAAACCCTAAAATTACATAACCTAAATCACGCCATTGTTCAAAAACATCTAAAAACCAGCCTTCTTCAAAAAACTTTCGCTTAGAAATATAGAAAAATTCTTGTCCCTCTTGTTCTGAAAAATCATAATATTGTCGCTGTAATACAGCAATCATTTTATATTCTTCTTCGTTTTCACGAGACATCAAATACTCATCTCCATTACCATCTTTTAAATACACTTGTTTTTTAGAAAGAATAGGAATCTCATGTTCACCATATCTAAACACAGGTGTCAATAAAATAAAATCTTCTTCTTCGGAAATATAAATGATTTTTTCACGTGAATTATCGAGAAAAAACTCCTTTTGAATACTTTGTGGAGCCTTTTTTACAAAAGAATATTCAAGTTTAACTGATAATGCCAAAGGTTCAAGAACTTCCTTATAAAAAACATCAAATTGAGATTGATGAATGATTAATTTTCCTCCTTGTTTTTTGAAGTAGGACAAAAACTGAATCAATACGGGAGAATCTACAAAATAATAAACGCCATTTTCAACAATAAAATACGCAAGTTTTATCTCCAAATGAGAAAGTGGTAATTTTCTTCCACGAACAAAAACTTGTGGTTTTACCTCATAAAAAGCATCTTTTTGATCTATTTTCAATGAAAAATCTATCGAAACAGCATCGATTTGAATAGGTTCAATCGAATTTGCGGTAATTGATTCTGATTTTTTTGGATTTAAATAATAAAATGGAAAGCGTTTAGGATTGGAAATAATTTCTTTGAGTGCATGTAAGTCTAATTGTACATTCTCATCCGAATGATGCCTATATCCTGATAATTGTTTAATTGCAGAATAAAATTTGATTTCTTTCATTCGCTCCGATCCAAGAATAGCTTTTTCTATCGCAACCTCTTGAATTGGATTTTTTATTTTTCCATCCCGTGTTAATTTTGATCCAAACAAACCTACATTCAAACATTGATTTCGCAGTGAATAATTAAAAACTATAAATTCGATATCATTTACCTGCACTTTGGCATTTTTAAATAGAGAAGTAGATTTTGGAATTAATAATTCTTTAATTCTACTCAATGAATGTATATCAACCGGAACCAGCCCTTTCTTCTTTAAACGAATTTCAAAGTTATGATACGTCGGAATCAACTCAAAATAAACATCTAAATCATTTTCGTTTTGTACCCCATACTTAACTGCTTCTTTTTGAAATAATATGTAACGTATATTTTTATCAAAGAAAATACGGTATTTATCGTGTTGCACCAATAAATAAAGCGTTTGTGCCTGATGCTCACACATTTTTTCTTTGGGTGTTCCGCAACGACAATATAAAGTAAGTTCGTTTGTTTCTTCATTTAAATCAACAATTACAGGAGAATTTCGTGTTTGAAAATCTAACCCTAATTCCAAATGATTCAAATAAATAACTTCGTGATAAGGCGTTAAATTGTAAGGACTTTTAAATTGGGAAACACCTGTTGCATGTTTGTAAATAAAAGCAGTATCATATTTTGAAAAGTCTACATCTGAAAGTATATACTCATATGGATTGGTTTCGTTATTTGACTTTTTTTCAGACATAGTTTTAGCTAGCTTATAAAAATAGAAATTAAATTTATTTCTGTTTAACAAAAAAGCCACCTCAAATGAGATGGCTTTAAAAAGTGTATATATATCTTAAGCTTCTTTTGGAGCTTCAGTTGATACTTCTTCTTTTCTTTCTGGCCTTGGAAGTAATACTTTACGAGAAAGTTTCCATTTTTTAGTTTTTGGATCTTTACCCATCACTTTAAAACGAACTACATCACCTTCTTTACAAACATCTTCCATTTTAGCGATTTTCTCCCAGTTAAATTCAGAAATATGAATTAAACCGTCAGTACCAGGAAGAATTTCAACGAAACAACCGTAAGCTTGTAACGATTTGATTTTACCTTCATACTCAGCACCTTCTTCTACAACTGGAGGAAAAGCAATTAGCTTAATTCGACGAACCGCTTCGGCCATATCATCTCCATTGTTAGACATGATTTGTACACGACCTTCACCACCTTCCAATTCTTCAATTGTAATTGTAGTATTTGTCTCTTTTTGAAGTCCTTGTATAATTTTTCCGCCAGGTCCGATGATTGCACCAATCACATCATTTGGAACATTGAATGCTTCAATACGTGGTGTTTGTGGTTTTAAGTCAGCATTAGGTACAGAAATTGTTTCTGTGATTTTACTTAAAATATGTAAACGTCCAGCTCTAGCTTGTTCTAAAGCTTGAGTCAATACCTCATATGGTAGACCATCCACTTTAATATCCATCTGACAAGCAGTGATACCTTTAGCAGTACCAGTCACTTTAAAGTCCATATCACCTAAATGATCTTCATCACCTAATATATCAGACAATACAGCAAACTTACCATTCTCAGCAATTAATCCCATCGCAATACCAGAAACTGGTGCAGTAATCGGAACACCACCATCCATCAATGCTAAAGTACCAGCACAAACTGTTGCCATTGAAGAAGAACCGTTCGACTCTAAAATTTCAGATACTAAACGAATTGTATATGGATAATCAGCTGGCAATACAGGTTTTAATGCTCTCAAAGCTAAATTACCATGTCCAACTTCACGTCTAGATGTTCCACGAATAGGCTTCGCTTCACCTGTAGAGAATGGTGGGAAATTATAATGTAACATAAACTTCTCGGTTCCTTTGAATGTTACACCATCTAACATTTGTTCATCCATTTTACCACCTAAAGTTAAAGTAGTCAATGATTGAGTTTCCCCCCTAGTAAATACAGAAGAACCATGAACAATTGGTAAATAATCAATTTCACACCAAATTGGTCTGATTTGTTCAAATCCACGTCCATCTAAACGAATTTTTTCGTCAACCATTACGTTACGAACAGCTTTTTTCTTTACTCCAGAGAAATAAGTAGAAATAAATCCACCAAATTCAGCTAATTCTTCTTCAGTAAAAGTTGCCTTAAATTCTTCTTTGATAGCATCAAATAATTCTGAACGTTTTGCTTTAGAAGCTAATCCCATACGAGCAACTTCTTTGCATTTTTCATAACATGCATCAAAAACTCTTTGTTTGATTTCTTCGTTATGTATTTCGTGAGAATATTCTCTTTTAGGATTTGCTGAAGGAATTTGAGCCGCTAATTCTAATTGGAAATTACATTGTTCGATAATTGCTTGATGTGCAATCTTAATAACTTCAACCATTTCAGCTTCAGAAATCTCTTTCATCTCACCTTCAAGCATTACGATGTCTTTCACCGTACCAGCAATCATGATATCAAGATCAGACTCTTTCATTTGAGAAACTGTAGGGTTAACTACAAATTCACCATTGATTCTACCTACACGCACTTCTGACATAGGTCCGTTGAATGGAATATCAGAAACAGCAATTGCTGCAGAAGCAGCTAAACCACACAATGCATCTGGTTGGTGTTCTTCATCATACGAAAGTAATTGAATCATCAATTGTACTTCAGCATGATAATCATCTGGAAATAATGGACGTAGGGCACGATCCACTAAACGCATAATTAATACTTCATTGTCTGATGGTCTTCCTTCTCTTCTCAAGAAACCACCTGGAATTCTACCAGCAGCAGCGAATTTTTCTTTGTAATCTACTGTTAATGGTAAGAAATCCACTCCATCTTTAGCTGTTGGTGCTGCCACAACAGTAGCTAACAACACAGTGTTGCCCATTTGTAACACCACAGAACCGTCTGCTTGCTTTGCAAGTTTTCCTGTCTCGATGGAGATCTCTTTTCCTCCTGTAGTGATGGACTTTTTAACTATATTCATATTTATTTATTTACTAAACTTTTATATCATTTTTTCACAAAAGAAAGGGCAATTGATTTCTCAATTGCCCCACCCATTTTATAAAGATATATGATTAACGACGTAAACCAAGTTCTTTAACAATTGCACGGTAACGGTTGATTTCTTTTTTCTTTAAATAATCCAAAAGACTTCTTCTTTTACCAACTAACAATTGTAGTGATCTTTGTGTTCCGTAATCTTTTCTGTTTTTCTTTAAGTGCTCAGTTAAATGAGAAATTCTGTAAGAAAATAATGCGATTTGCCCTTCAGCAGATCCTGTGTTAGTTTCAGACCCTGCGTATTTTGCAAAAATCTCTTTCTTTTTTTCTGTTTCTAAATACATGCAAATATTATTTAATGATTATTATGTAGTCCTCTTTAGGACGTTGCAAATATAGGAATAATTTATATAGTTCCAAACATTAATTTTAATTTCTAATCAATTACTTGACCATGCACAATCCCTTCTTTTTTGTGTTCATGAACCGAACCTAAGTTAAATAATGCATCTCCCTTGTTGACAATCGGTGCTTCGTTTACACAAAAAACATACCCTTTCAATGGAGATTTCACTTTATGCTCAATTTTTCCAAATGGATCTGTAATTACCCCTAATAGTGTACCTACTTCGATTTCAGATCCGTTTTCAATTATAGGTAAAAACATCCCTGAATGAGAAGCTCTTACCCACTTTGTTGCTTTTATTAAAATAGGATCAATCGGTTGTTTTTCAAGTTTAAAATGTCTTAAATCTAAAAATTGCATCAATCGTTTAATACCTTCAAGACCTTCATGAACGACCTTTTCATCAATCGAATTTGTTTTTCCTCCTTCAAACAATAAAATATGCTTACCTCTACGATGCATTGATTCGCGAATTGTTCTAGCAATATAGGAAGAATGAATTATAAAAGGAGGATGAAACACTTTCGCTAATTGCACGCTTTCATCATCTCTAAAAACACATCTTATTTGAGGGAAATTAGTCCTTTGAGCAGATCCAGTATGAAAATCTATAATATAATCAGTGATTGGAGCAATCTCTTTCATGAAATGGTATGCAAATCTACTCGCCAAAGACCCATTTTTTGTGCCGGGAAAACAACGATTCAAATCTCTTCCGTCAGGAAGTTCGCGTGACATATTTAAAAAACCAAAAATATTAAATACAGGAATACAGATAACTGTACCCTTTGTTGGTTTATTCCAACCTTTTCGTATAACACGACGTACGATTTCCATACCATTGATTTCATCTCCATGCATTCCTGCCATTAATAACAAAACAGGGCCATCTTCTACTCCTCTACTCACAATTACAGGGACCTGAATAGGTGTATTTGTATGCAATTTAGCAACATCAAGGTTCAGTTCTTCCGTTTTACCTGGAATAATTTCTTTCCCTAAAATAACCATTCGCTTTAATGTCATAAGCAGTTGTTATTTTGTAACGTTTCTCTCTATGTATTGAATAATTTTATCTGCAATGTCTGTTTGCGTAGTTTTTTCTATCCCCTCTAATCCAGGAGAAGAATTCACTTCCAATACTAGTGGTCCACGTTCAGATTGTAACATATCTACTCCAGCTACACCTAGCCCCACTGCCTTAGCTGCTCTAATCGCAACATCGCGTTCTTGATCTGTCAATTCAATAATTCGAGAAGAACCTCCACGATGTAAATTAGACCTAAACTCTCCATCTTTCCCTTGTCTCTTCATTGCTCCAACAACTTCACCATCTACAACAAAAGCTCGAATATCAGCCCCTTTAGCTTCTCGAATAAACTCCTGAACAATTACTCTTGCTTTTAATCCATTAAAAGCTTCAAGTACTGATTGTGCAGCATTTTGATTTTCAGCTAAAACAACGCCTAAACCTTGAGTTCCCTCCAATAACTTTAAAACAACTGGTACTCCACCTGCAGACTCAACAACATGCTCTACATTTCTGGAATAATTTGTAAAAACTGTTTTTGGTAAACCAATTCTTTCTTTAGAAAGCATTTGTAAACAACGTAATTTATCTCTAGAATGCACAATACCTCTTGAACCAACAACAGAAAAAACCTCCATCATTTCAAATTGACGAACAACAGCAGTACCATAAAAAGTAACAGAAGCTCCTATTCGCGGAATAACAGCATCAAAATCTTCAAGATATCTATCTTTATAGTAAATAGATGGTCCTTTTTGTTCAATTTCAATATTACACATCAAATGATCAATTACGTGTGCTTCATGACCTCTTTTTTGCGCAGCTTCAACCAATCTTCTTGTTGAATATAAGGAAGCGTTTCTGGATAAAATTGCTATTTTCATCTTATTATTTTTTTCTTTTCCCTAAAGGAAAGGTTTGTTTTTGATGTATCAATTAAAAATTTTTTATTTAATAATTTCCTGCCAATCAGCACTGGACTTTTTAACCCATTTCGTGTAGTTAATGAAAAATCTGTTTCTATTGACTCACCAAAAAGAACAATGGGGATTTTAACAAAAAAACGTTCCTGTTCATCGCCAGTTGAACTCTTTACTTTTTTCTTAATGTATTTTTTAAAAATCTGTTTTTCCTTTGAAAAACCACTGTAGGTTTCATCTAAAAAAACAACTTCTAAATATGACTCATTTTTTTCATTATTCACTTCATAAATACTAGAACAGTGAATTGAACTTGAATAAGCACCACTATCAATTTTTACTGGTACATTATACATCTTAAATAAAGGGAAATCTGCCCTATCTTTTCTACCAATAATCCTGAATTCTGACATTATCTATTTTCAAAAATTTCTTGAAACATCACTTTACAAGAATCATCTCGTTCTGCTGCGTGCTTCATTAATTCAATTCCTTTATTTTCATTTCCTCCAAAATAAATTGCTTGTCCCATATAAAAGGTATATTTTTCATTAAGAGGATATTTACCTATTAACTCTTTAAAAATACGCGCGGACTGTTTATATTTTTCATTTTGAAAATAAATAGAACCAAGCTGCTCTTTAACAATTCTTCCAGGATTTATTTTACAAGCTTGGATAGCATTTTTTTCTGCCAATTCAGGATTAAAAAAAACATCTCCATATTCACCTGAATACACTGAACAATATCTGTTATAAACTTCTTGTCTGTTAGGATCTATTTCTTTTGCCTGTTCTAAATTTAACAAAGCTTCAGAAACATGATTTACTAATAAAAAGTAATCCGCCTTGTTTAAAAAAAACTCAAATGAATCATTTGGAGCATTTGTATAAGATTTTTTAGCATAATACTTTGCAGAATCTAAAACACCCATCGACTGAAATGAAATTGAAATATTCCTGTAAATAACTGCTTTTGATAAATCATCTAATTCATTTTTTAATAAGAATTGAAAATGATTAATCGCTTTTATATATTCTTCCTGATCGATATACTCAACACCTTTTTTAATACTTTTCTCAGAAACCTTCTTTTTATTAGAACAGGCTACAAAAAAAATTGAACATATGAATATAAATACTAATTTCATCTAAAAAATAATCTAGTTTAAATATACAAATTCATATTGATTTGGAATAAAATTCAGAAAAAATAAAGAATTTGTATTTTTTTTAGGGTTTCATTGAATAAAACCGAAAATTTATTTGTAATATTGCACTCTGAATTTTTGGAATAGATATTAAAGTATATAGAAATGGATTTCATTAAAGAACTTGAAAAAGAATTAGTAGAAGTTAAGAACTTTCCTAGTTTTAAGAGTGGTGACACTATCACTGTTTCATACAAAATTAAAGAAGGAAACAAAGAGCGTATTCAGCAATTCCAAGGTGTTGTTTTACAACGTCGTGGTAGTGGTGTTACAGAAACTTTCACTGTTCGTAAGATGTCTGGTAACGTTGGTGTTGAGCGTATTTTCCCTATTTCATCTCCATTTTTAGATGAAATCGTTGTTAACAAGAAAGGTGATGTTAGAAGAGCTCGTATTTTCTACTTCCGTAACCTTACTGGTAAAGCTGCTAGAATTAGAGAAAAAAGAAGCTTCTCTCACAAATAAAATTTATTTGTATAAAAAATTTAGGCTCACAATTGTGAGCCTTTTTTATTTTCCGTTTTTGTTAAAATCAATCAGAATCTTTTAATAGCACGATCTAATTCCATTTTTGCATCCTTATCCTTCATGTCGTTACGCTTATCATGTAACTTCTTTCCTTGAGCACAAGCGAACAATAATTTAACCCAACCTTTATCTGAAAGAAACAATTTTAATGGAATCAATGTGTTGCCTTTAACCATTAAGAAACGTTCGATTTTTTTAATTTCTGAACGATTTAATAACAACTTACGATCAGCACGCGGTCTATGATTATAAAAAGAACCGTTTTCGTACTCCGAAATATGCATATTTCTAATGTAGACTTCCCCATTTACCGTTACGCAGTATGCTTCTAAAATAGATGCTTTTCCATTGCGAATACTTTTTATCTCTGTACCAGTTAATTGAATCCCAGCAGAATATTCATCGAGAAGATGGTACTCAAAACGTGCACGTTTATTTTTTATATTTAATTGTTTCACCGGCATTGTATAACAAATATAACTATTGAAAAGAGATTACAAATGATGAAAAGAAAATTCTTTCGAATCATAATCTGACTCAAATAGATGTGGATAGTATTTTTTCATTTCAGTATTCATTAATCCAATAGGTACATCATCAAAAACGCCATAATCATATACATATTCCATAAATAATTTATCCCCTTGATATGGCTGAAACAACGAATCATTCACACCATCCCAGTCTAAAACTGATACATTTGACAACCGACAAATTTTTGAATCAAAAGAAGGTGTACATTTAATCCATTTTTGATTTATAAATAATTCAACATATCCGTGAAAAACAATTTCTTGTCGTTTTAAATAATTTAATAGCTTTTCAACTCCAATGTGATTAATTACAATCGCATAACCTAACCTTGAAGGGATTTGAAATTTACGAGATATCGCTGCCAAAACAATAGCTTTTTCAACACACCAAGCTCTTTTTTTTGATACTATAGAAGAGCTTTTCAAAGCATCATCCCTTAAATCTAAATGATATGGATCATATATAAACGCTTCTCTAACCTTTTTATATAGATGTATAGCTAACTCTTTTTGATCTAAATTGTTAGGAATATCGTTTAAAAAATCATCAAATTTAGAATTATTAAAATCCAGATAAACTGTTTCCCTGAGAAATTCGTTCATTGCATTATCTGTGATGATTTCCCGCTAATTTAATTAACCCTGAATTATTTAAAATGGTCAATTTTCTGGTTGCTATCTCGATATAACCATCTTCTTTAAATTCTTTTAGTAATCTTATCAACGTCTCCGTAGCAGTTCCGACAAAATTTGCTAAATCTTCTCGAGATAAATTGATTGGGTCATCTTTATATACATCCTTAAGAATTAATAGTACAAAAGCCAATCGTTCACGAACAGATTTTTGAGCCATATTAGTAATAAACTCTGCTTGTTCCCCCAACTCTTTTGACAACTCTTTTAATAAGGAATTTCTTAAAGCAGAATTTGTATCAATCATATTTAAGAAATTTTCTCGATGTATAAAACAAATATTAGCATCTTCTAGTGTTGTCGCGCTAACTTTATAGGGCTCACCACTAAAAATGGAACGGAAACCGAGCACTTCTCCTTCTCCTGCTATTTGAATAATTTGCTCTTTCCCCTCATCTCCAAGGGTAAAGACTTTCACTTTACCTTTATTAATACAGTAGATTCCTCTAGGAATACTTCCTTCTAAGAAGAGACCTTGATTTTTTTTGTAATAACTACAAGATTTATTAGAATTTAAATCAGTAGTTTGTTCCGAATTGCAATCCGCGAAAAGAGAATTTTTCTTCGCTCCACAATTCTCACAAGCTACATGTTTATGAGAATGATCTGACATTTTAAGTTGGGTTAGGTTATGATTACGAAGATAGTAAATTAAAATAATTGGAAAAAATACTTATATAAAAGATGATTAATAATTCACAAAAATAGTTTTCTTGAAACCAAAATTAAATACAAAGAAAAGCTGCTTAAAAGAAGAAAAATCATTTATAGATGATTGTTGCAAAATCGTAGGTGAATTAAGTACAGTAATTACATAATTTAAACCACAATCAGCAAAAAAAGTACCATAATAAAACGAGTATTGTAAACCTGCATTCAACCCCGCAGCCAATGCATATAATTTTCCTTTTTCAATATAATCAGATGGTAATCTATATTTAGTTTCATCAAAACTGTCATTTTTCAACTTTATTTCATTCATAATCAAAGCTAAATGAGAACTAAAATAAGTTGCAGGACCAAAATCTAAATCTTTGCCATAATAATATCTCTTCCCTAACTCCAACACACTGTATCTATATGTTAAATTGCTGTTTAAGGTATAATTAGAAGTAAAATCTCCCGCAATTACATCATCCATCGGAATTAATACTTGAGAATCGGTTTGTGGAAGTGAAGTAAAATACTTTACAAAATAAGAAAGGTCATCTTGTCTATATTCACCTAATAGATTCATACCAAGATAAGGATTCTTTATACCAAATGCTGCAACAGAATTTAGCCCTCCACCTAAGAAAACCTGTGCTTTTAACACTGAAACATACATCAAAAACAAACATAGAATATAAAATCTTTTAAGCATAAAAAATTTGATCTTTAATTTGTTCCGAATTTACAATTTTGAAAACGAATAAATCCATAAATTAGTCAAAAAAAATGTGAAATGGCAATTTATTCTTTCAATGGTTTTATACCTGTAATCAAACCTTCTAGTTTTATTCATCCACAAGCAACCATTATTGGTAATGTGATAATTGGTGAAAACGTGTATGTTGGTCCACACGCAACCATTCGAGGAGACTGGGGTAAAATCATTTTGGAAGATGGTTGTAATGTACAAGAAAGTTGTACCATACATATGTTTCCTGGAACAACAACATTACTAAAAAAAGGTGCACATATTGGCCACGGAGCTATTATTCATGGTGGTACGATAGGTGAAAACTGTTTGATTGGTATGAATAGTGTTATTATGGATGATGTTGTAATTGAAGACGAATGTATCATTGGTGCATTAAGTTTCGTAAAAGCAAAAGATTACATCCCTGCTCGAAGCATAGTAGTCGGAAATCCTGCTCGAATTATCAAACAAGTTTCGGATGATATGTTGCAGTGGAAAACAATGGGAACGGAACTATACCAAAAACTACCAGAAGAATGTAAAGAAACACTGATAGAATGCGAACCTCTTCACGAAGAAGAACCAAATAGACCAAACCAAGAAAAGATGTTGGGAACTTGGGAGGAGATTAAAGGAGAGAGAAAGTAGAATTTATCTAATTAAATTAGCAAATCACCCACCTTAATCTTCCCTAAAGGAAGGAAAATCAGAGTAACCTAAAATTTGAATAATACTCTCAACAGTCTGATGATCTCTGTCTAAAATAATTTTCGATTTTCGATATATATGAACGCGTTTTTCAAGATTTTCTTCTATAAATAGAAGTAATTCATCATCAGACTTATTAGCTAATAATGGACGTTTGTATTTTCCTTTTTGAAGGCGTTGAAATAACTCTTTTGGATTACGCTCTAAATAAATGGTTATTCCTTTTTGATTCAGGATTTCAATTAAATTATTGTAACAAGGTAACCCTCCTCCAGTTGAAACGATAAGTGATTTATCTTTTGATAAATTCTCAATACATTGTAATTCAAATTTCCTAAAATAGGCTTCACCTTTTATGTCAAAAATTTCAGAAATAGAACGACCTTCTTTTTCTTCTATAAATGAGTCGGTATCTATCCATTCATAATTTAATTTTTTGGCTAGTTTTTTGGCTAAAGTAGTTTTACCACAGCCCATATAACCAATCAAAAAAATCAATGACATCTTAATTTTCTTCTTCTATATAAACAAAATTCGGATCTTTCACAAACTTTGTAACAGCTTCGATATGACTTGTATGTGGAAATTGATCTACCAAGCTTATTTTCTCAAGAAAATATCCATATTTCTGTAAAGTCTCTGTATCACGAGCTTGTGTTGATGGATTACAAGATATATAAACGATACGGTCAGCACCCAAATGAATGACCTTCTTTAATGTTTTGGGAGCAATTCCAGCACGTGGTGGATCTAAAACAATAGTTCCAATTTTACCATTATATTCTGGATATTGACTTAAGAATTTTCCTACATCAGCAGCGAAAAATTTAACCCCTTCAACTCCATTTCGTTCTGCATTTTTGCGAGCATCAAGAATTGCTTCTTCAACTATATCAACACCTATAATTTGAGTGTTTTTTGAACGTTTTGAAAGAATTTGACCAATTGTACCAGTTCCACAGAATAAATCCATCACTACTTTACCTTCTAATTCATTTCCTTCAAAAACGTAACTTAACGCTTTATCATATAATAACTCTGCACTTTTGGGATTCGTTTGGAAAAAACTCTCCATTGAAATTTCGAAGAATAAATCCCCTAATTTTTCGACTACTTTCCAATCACCATAAACCAGCGTATTTGTTCCATTTTCGATTTTAGAACGGTCAGCAACATTATCATTTATCGTATGCTGAAATCCGGCTAATCTTTGTCCTAGGGTTTCTTGTAAGAAATTTGAAAAAGCATTAACATCAAATTTTTCTAACTCTTCAGAAGAAGTTACTAAATTGATTAACAATTGATCTTGATAAAATGATTTTCGTACTACAATATGTCTAAAAAAACCCGTCTTCTTAGGTGGATGCCAAGCAGGTAATCCCGTATTCTCTAAGTATAAGCGAATATCTTTTAATTTAGTCTCAAAATCTGCATCAAACAATCCACTTTGTTTATTCAAACTCTCTACTTTCCACCATGTTCCTCTACGCTTAAAACCTAATGCAAAAGCATCATCTTTCTCTTCATTTAAGTCTAAATCGTGTTCAATAGACGAAAAACTATATTCCATCTTATTACGATAATTAAAATCTAAAGGGGAAGAAATGTATTCATCAAAAATCTCAATAGGATTTTGAATTCGAGCAATCTTTCTAAATAAATCTAAGGTAGAAGCCTGTTTGTGAAAACGTTGAATTTCAATTGGTACAAAAATATATGGAGCACCAGAAATTTCTTGATAGGGTAATTTAACCTCATCAGAAGAACGCTCTAATACTTCAACTAATTTACATTCAGCGTGTTTTTTTCTTTTTTTATCTACCCTTGCCAATACTTTTTGACCTGGAAAAGTGTTTTCAACAAACACCACAAAATCACCTTGTTCTGTTTGAATTCTGGCAAATCCATTCCCTCCAAAAGCAAAACCTGTAATATCTACTTCTAACTGTTGATTTCTATTAACTGACATACTAATACAAAAAAAGGAATGATTAAATCATTCCTCGAATTACTCCTTTATCTGATTTCTGTATAAAATCTAAAATCTCTTCTCTGATTTCTGTTTCAGGCATTGACTCCCTAACACTTTCTACCCCTTTTGAAATGTTGTTGTTTTGAACATATATCGTTCTATAAACATCTTCAATTTCTCGAACAGCCGCATCAGTCATGCCTCGTCTTCTTAACCCTACAGAATTAACACCAGCAAAAGTCAAAGGTTCTCTTGCAGCCTTAATATATGGCGGAACATTTTTACGCACTAAAGAAGCTCCACCAATAAATGTATGCGCTCCAATATGAACAAATTGTTGTACAGCTACTTTACCTTCTAAAATTGCATAATCATCTATTTCAACATGGCCGGATAATCCAACGTATGATGCTAAAATAACATTATTACCAATTTGACAATCGTGTGCTATATGAACATAGGTCATTAACAAACAATTTGAACCAATTTTAGTACTCCATTTATCTTTTGTACCACGGTGAATTGTCACACATTCTCTAATCTTGGTATTGTCACCTATTTCAACAGTAGTATATTCACCTTCGAATTTTAAATCTTGTGGAATAACACCAATAACAGCACCAGGAAAAATTTCACAATTATTTCCAATGCGTGTACCTGGGTAAATAGTAACATTAGGATGGATTTTTGTTCCTTCTCCAATAATTACATCTTCATAAACTGTTGCAAAAGGCTCAATAACAACATTATTTCCTAATTGAGCTTCTGGTGAAACATATGCTAATGGACTAACCATATTATTTTTCTTTAACTATTTGAGCAAGCATTGTTGCTTCAGACGCTACTTGTCCGTTAACATATGCTGTTCCTTTCATATTTACTAATCCACGACGAATAGGTGCTGTTTGAACTAATTCAATTACAAGTGTATCACCTGGAATTACTTTGCGTTTGAATTTACATTCATCGATTTTTAAGAAATAAGTAGAATACTTTTCAGGTTCATCAACACTATTCAAAGCGAAAATTCCTCCTACTTGTGCCATAGCTTCTACTTGAAGTACACCTGGCATAACTGGATTACCTGGGAAATGTCCTGTAAAAAACGGTTCGTTCATCGTAACATTTTTAACCCCGATAACATGTTCAGGTCCAATTTCCATCACCTTATCCACTAATAAAAATGGATATCTATGTGGTAACATTTTTTCAATATCGTTTATATCATAAACTGGATCTTTTGTTAAATCAAATTTACGACCTTCTTTTTCTTGCTTTTTGATTTGATCTTTCAAAATTTTAGCAAAACGAACATTACCATAATGACCTGGTCTAGCTGCTAAAATATGAGCTTTAATTGGCTTACCTACCAATGCTAAATCACCAATTATATCAAGCAATTTATGTCTTGCAGGTTCATTTTCCACACGAAGTTTTGAACTATTTAATACACCAATTCCATTGTATTGAACTTTCAAAGATTCCTTACCTAACAATTTTGCTAATCGATCTAAATCTTCTTGTTTAACATCTTCTCTATCAACTAAAACAACAGCATTATCTAAATCACCTCCTTTAATCAAATTGTTTTGAGCCAACATTTCTAATTCCCTCAAAAATACAAACGTGCGACAATGAGCAATCTCATTTTTAAAGTCATCAATCTTAAAAATATTTGCGTGTTGAGTTCCTAATAAAGGTGATTTATAATCTACCATTACTGTAACTCTATATTCTTTATCTGGAATAGCTAAAAATTCAATACCTTTTTCTACATCTTCCCAAGGAATATTTTCTGTTAATTCAAAATAATCACGTCGTGCATCTTGCTCTTCAAATCCAACACGTTCTATTTCATTTATGAATAAAATCGCACTTCCATCCATTATTGGAATTTCAGGGGCGTCAACTTTAATCAAAGCATTATCAACTTTCATTCCGTAAAGTGCAGCCAAAACGTGTTCTGTTGTATAAACTCTTGCTCCATTTGCTTCCAAAGTAGTACCACGTTCAGTACCTACAACTAAATCAACATCAGCTTTGATGATAGGTTGACCTTCCAAGTCAACACGTTGAAATTTATATCCGTGATTTACTGGAGCTGGGCATATTTCTAGATTTACAGTTTCACCTGTATGCAAACCAACTCCTGTGAATTTAATGCTTTCTTTTAAGGTTCTTTGATTTTCAATCATTCGAATTATTCTTTAATAAGACTTTTCATATTTTGTTCCAATTCCTGTAATTTTTTCAGGATGAATGGTAATTTTCTAAATCCAAAATAAGATTTTTTGAAGTCATCCATAGGAATACCTGGAGACCCCATCAAGGTAGCTTCTTTTTTAACTGAACTAGGAATTCCTGACTGTGCTACAATTTTTGTTTTGTCTGCAATTGATAAATGTCCTGCTATCCCAGCTTGACCACCTATCATTACATATTTTCCAATTTTTGCAGAACCAGCTACTCCTACTTGGGCAGCCATCACTGTGCTTTCTCCAACCTCAACATTGTGAGCAATTTGAACTAAATTATCCAACTTCACCCCTTTACGAATGTTAGTTGAACCCATTGTTGCTCTATCGATAGTTGAATTAGCTCCTATTTCCACATCATTTTCTATGATAACATTTCCAATTTGTGGTATTTTCTTGTAGTTTCCTGACTCATCTGGTGCAAAACCGAATCCATCTGAACCTACAATCACGCCTGAATGTAATATACAATCCTCGCCAATTTCACAATCGTGGTAAACTTTTACTCCAGAATACAATATAGTATTATCTCCAATCGTTACATTGTCACCAATATAAACGTGTGGATAAATTTTTACGTTATTTCCAATTTTGGCATTTTCTCCTATGTACCCGAAAGCACCTAAATACAACTCATCCCCTACAGTTGCAGATGAAGCAATGTATGATGGCTGTTCAATTGCAGGTTCTTTTCTTCGCATTTGATCATAAAACTCTAACAATTGAGCAAAGCAAGAATATGCATCCTCTACCTTTATCAAAGTCAGAGTATCTGGTAATGATTTAGAAGGAACAAACGAATTATTCACTATACAAATAGATGAACCCGTTGTATAGATATACTCCTCGTATTTAGCATTAGACAAAAAAGATAATTTACCTTCCGAGCCTTCTTCGATTTTAGCCAAGCCATTGACCTTAACCTCGGGATTTCCTTCGATTTCACCAAGTATAATCCCTGCAATTTGTTCCGCAGAAAATTCCATACTACAAAAATAAAAGAAACTAGAAAACTCCTATAACTTCTCTCTAATGATTTATCAACACTAATAAGCTAATTAGTTGGCACATTCAGAATCAAATGGCAAAATCAATTTTCTAACATCCATTTTTTCTTTATACCAAACAGACTCCACACCTATTTCTCCACGCTCTTTAATATCTTTTAAAGTAAAATAATGTAAGTTTTCTGTAGCAGTGAATTTAGATAACCCAAAATCAAATTTAGCAGCTTGTCGAATTCGGTGATAAAAAGATTTACTTGTTCGCAAACCTATTTCATTTTGTTTACAATTCAACTCACCATCTGTTTTAATATACACAAAATCAGGATTTGAAGGAGTTTTCCATAACTCACCTTTTCCTTTTGAAGTTAATTTTTTGGCGTGCTTATCTTTAGTTGATTTAAGCTCTGCAATAAAACTATTTTTAGGCATCAGCACATACAATGAACGACCATTATTTGAAACCAAATACACTTTTGTATCTTTTTTAACATCACTCTTTTTGAAGTCCACTTCACACCCCTCAACAAATGCTTTGATCCCTTGTTTAGTGATCCCTTGTTTGTTCAAAAGTTGCTCCTGCAAAGAATTGACAACAATGATTTTTTCTAATATTGCTCCTCTCACTCGATTGTCAGGTAACCAACTACATCCTCTGTTTTGGAAAAATAAAATTACGATTATACACCCAGGAATAAATCCACCTAAAAAATATTTTAATCGACGCCAAAATGCTGACATATTCTTTCATTTAAAATTCAGCACTAAATTAAATAATCTTTTATCATACATAGGCTTTTGATAAATCTTATTTCTGAAATTAAGATTGAATAAAATACTGATTAAATTTGTTGTTACTTAATTAAGAAATGAAAACAGATAAATTCATCGATATCCGTAAATTAATCGGAAATAAAAATCCGAAATTACTCAAATTACTGCCTGGTTTCATCATTAATTATTTGAAACGAGTATTGCACGAAGATGAAGTAAACCACGTAATTTCAATTTATAAAGAAAGTTACAACGAAGATTTTTGTCACAATGTAATTGATTACTTTAATATCGATTTAAGTATTGAAGGAATTGAAAATATCCCAACAGAAGGTGGTGTTACTTTAGCTATGAATCACCCACTTGGTGGAATGGATGCAATGGCCTTGGTTTCTGCTTTAAAACATCATCGTACTGATTTACGTTTTATTGTAAATGACATTCTATTACACCTTGATAATCTGAAAGGTATGTTTGTAGGAGTTAACAAACACGGCAAAACTGCTAATTCAAATTTGATGAAAATTGACGAGATTTTTTCATCAGGTAAAGCAGTTTGTATATTTCCTGCAGGTTTAGTTAGTAGAAAAAATGATGGAAAAGTTAGGGATTTACCTTGGAAAAAAACGTTTGTTTCCCTATCTTTAAAACACAACCAACCGATAATCCCAATTTTTATTGATGGTGAATTGTCAAATTTTTTCTATCGCTTATCTAATTTTAGAAAAGCTATCGGAATTAAAGCAAATATTGAGATGTTTTATTTAGCAGATGAACTTTTCAAACAGAAAAATAAAAAAATGAAAATTATCGTTGGTAAACCAATTCTTCCAGAAGCATTGGATAGCACTAAAAACCAACATCAATGGGCAACCTGGATACAAGACCAAGTGTATTTGTTGTCGAAAAAATAAGCTTATGTCACAACAACCAATCATAGAACCAATTTCAACAGACTTAATTTTAAGTGAATTAACTTCTGAAAGATTTATTCGAAAAACACGTAAAGGGGATAATGAAATTTACAGTGTAAACATTCATAATGCTCCCAATACGTTGAAAGAAATTGGACGTTTACGAGAAGTAACTTTCAGGGAATCAGGTGGCGGAACAGGTTTACCATTAGATTTAGACGAATTCGATACAAATGACACTTGTTACGAACAACTTATTGTCTGGTCACCTGAAGATAAAGAAATTGTAGGTGGTTACCGCTATATATTATGTGGAAATGCCTTGGTAAATAATGAAATCAGACTATCTACACATCATTATTTTGAGTTTTCAGAAAAGTTCATTAAAGAGTATCTACCATACACGATAGAATTAGGAAGAAGTTGGGTTCAACCTAATTTTCAACCTTCTGTAAATCCTAGAAAAGGACTCTTTGCATTAGATAATATTTGGGATGGATTAGGAGCATTGATTGTTAAAAATCCAACAATGAAATATTTCTTTGGTAAGGTAACTATGTATCCAACATACGATCGAGAATCTAGGGATTTCTTACTACATTTTATGAATCATTATTTTCCTGATAAAGAAAATTTAATGCACCCTTATACTCCACTTGTTCAGGAATTTGACAAAACATTTGTTGAAGAACAATTAGATGGGCTTTCTTTCAAAGATGGATTTAAAGTTTTAAACTCTTTTGTTCGCTCTCACAACGAAAATGTCCCTCCTTTAGTAAACATCTATATGCACCTTTCTCCTTCAATGAAAACGTTTGGAACAGCTGTTAACCACGAATTTGGAGATGTTGAAGAAACAGGAATTTTAGTTACAATTGGTGATATCTTTGAAGACAAAAAAGAAAGACATATAAATTCGATGTTGTAAAGGAAATTTTGTTTCTTGTTGAATGAGCGAATTTCCATATCTTTAATAATGATAATCATACAAATACTTATGCTGATAAAAGTTTTTAAATGAAATACCAGCTACAAATAATTCCTGTAAACTTACTTGAAGAGTATTTAAATAATGTTCCCTCTTCTTTGCAAGAAGTATTTGAAAACTTAAAAGATGCAGATATTTCAACCGAAAACTTTAATTTTTATGTTTCTGTTTCATCTGTGTTTAGTAGTAA
Source organism: Flavobacteriia bacterium (assembly GCA_947464135.1). Classification (GTDB taxonomy): domain Bacteria; phylum Bacteroidota; class Bacteroidia; order Flavobacteriales_D; family Crocinitomicaceae; genus CANHVK01. Next base: position 60,473 of record CANHVK010000005.1, read on the forward strand.
AATTGAAGGGGAAACCATTGAGTTAGATAGTTACGTAAAACATAAAAAATTCGGGATAGAATTTTTACCTGACTACACAAAAAAAATTGATGATTTGTATAATGCATATATCTATACAAAAAACAATGAACTAAATTCTGAAAATGTTTCACAAGTTCATAAGCTTTTAAGTAAACATCTTGTTGCCACTAATTGGCAAGGAAAATTTCGAACTCAAAATATGTTCGTTACAACGAGTGATGGTAAAATTGAATATGTAGCAGTATGTTCTTTCGGAGTAGAAAATGAAATGAAAAAGTTTTTTAACGATATTACTCTTCTCTTAACTAAAGAATTATCAATTGAAGAAGTTTTTTACTTTGCATCTTTAATTCATTTAGTTTTTGTTAAAATCCACCCGTGGAATGATGGAAACGGAAGAACAGCAAGGTTATTAGAAAAATGGTTTTTAGCTCAAAAATTGGGTGATAAAGCATGGTTTATACAAAGTGAAAA
>CANHVK010000006.1 GCA_947464135.1 Flavobacteriia bacterium
AAAATTTTACTTTACAAATTTAGTAAAAGTTAAGATTTTCAATAAAGTTTGTGATATTAAAATTATTTTTAAATTAACATTTTGATATAAATTAATTTAGATGTTTAAAATACGTTTTTTAATTACTTGTTCTTTTGTTTTTTATCTTTTTATTTCTTTCCAAAAAACACCAAATAAAAATAATAAACCAAAAGGTTTTGAATCTTTAGTAGACATTCAATCTATAAATCCAACAATATATATTGATTTGAAGTATGCCACAGAAGATAATTTTATGCATAAAAAACTCTATTTTAATATAGATAAAGTTTACCTACAACCTGATGTTGCAGAACGTCTTTCAAAATGTCAGATTTATCTTAAAAAAACACATCCCAATTATAGCTTGTTAGTTTTTGACGGGGTAAGACCTTTATCTGTTCAAAAATCAATGTGGGATGCACTTGATTCGATTCCCCCTATACAAAGAGGGAAATTTGTTTCTAATCCACTCAATGGTAGTGTACATAACTATGGAGCAGCTGTCGATTTAACAATATGTGATAACAATAAAAAACCACTAGATATGGGAGCAGGATATGATGATATTCGTGAAATTGCATATCCATCAAGAGAAGATTATTATTTAAAAAAGGGAATCTTATCATCTACACACATTAAAAATAGAAAATTATTGAGAAAAGTAATGGATTATCAGAAATTTAGAAATATCCCAACCGAGTGGTGGCATTTCAATGCATGTAGTAGAAATGAAGCGAAAAAGAAATATAAAATAATTTATTGAATAACATGTTTCTAATATACTTAAAGAATTATACAGATAATTTCACAATTTATTTTCATATATTCGCATAAATAAGATTGGCTTATGTTAGAACAAACAATCAACTTTAAAATTACTCAAACTAATGCATCAAGAATAACGCAAGTAGATTGGGATAATATACCTTTTGGTAGAATTTTTTCAGATCATATGTTGGTTATGGAATATGCAAACGGTGAATGGCAAGATCCTGAAATATTGCCTTTTGGTCCAATTCCAGTTCATCCTGCTACATCTGCATTACATTATGGTCAAGCAATCTTTGAAGGAATGAAAGCAAATCGCAATTCTGATGGTGAAGTATTGATATTTAGACCTGACATGAATGCGAAACGTTTTCAAGAGTCTTGTGAAAGAATGGGGATGCCTACAATTCCAGAATTCCTATTCGTTGAATGTGTTCGTAAGTTAATTGATTTAGATAGAAATTGGATTCCAAATAAACCTGGGTTCTCTCTCTATATTAGACCTTTTATGTTTGCAACAGATGAATTTGTTGGAATAAGACCATCTGATACTTATAAGTTTATGATTTTTGCTTCTCCAGTTGGAGCTTACTATTCAGAACCGGTTAATGTTCTTATTGAGGAACATTATACACGTGCTGCTGAAGGAGGTGTAGGAAGAGCGAAAGCAGCTGGTAATTACGGTGCTTCATTATACCCTGCAAAATTAGGTCAACAAAAAGGGTATCATCAATTACTTTGGACAGATGCAAAAACTCACGAATATGTAGAGGAATCTGGTACAATGAATATTGTTTTCATTATTGATGGGAAATTGATAACACCATCGGAAGACAGTGATACAATACTTCGTGGAATAACCAAAAGGAGTGTAATTGAAGTTGCTAAATCTTGGGGAATTGATGTAGAAGAAAGAAAAGTAACTGTAAACGAAGTTATCACTTCTATAAAAAATGGTAGTTGTACAGAAGTTTTTGGAGCAGGAACAGCTGCGACAATTGCTCACATAAATAAAATTGGTTTTAGAGGGGAAGATTATTTTATACCAGCTATTGAAACCAGAAGTTTTTCTCTTAAAATGGAAAAATACTTAAGTGACTTAAAAAATGGTATCATTGAAGATGAGTTTGGTTGGTTATTAAAAGCATAGATCAAATTTTGATGTTTTTTAAGTATAAAAACAAAATTATATACTTTTTAAATTTAAATACACCGTGAATGGATCATATCACAAGTTTTCTTTGATATGATCCTTTTTTTTTAAAATTGTATATACTTATTAATCACTAAATCTTTAGTATACTGTTTTTATAAATTGGGTTAATATTACTTATTATATTTTTTAAGATTAATTCACCGGAAAATTTTTAGTGTTATATTTATGAATTGAATTTTTTGAATTAAAAAAATATTTTAATGAATTTTGATAATCACTTTAAAAATTATTTAAACGTTTCTTAAATGAAAATTTCAGCATCAATTTATAGTGATAAAAAAAGACCTTTAAAAGAAGTAATTACTGATTTAGTTAGCCATCAGGTTGATTTACTACATGTAGACTGCAATGATGATGAAACTGTTTTTGATGATATTGCTTTAATTAGAGAATGGTGTTCTTTACCAATTGATTTACATATAATTACTGATAAACCTTCAAAGTATTATTCTTTATTAGAAAAGTATCCTGTAGAATATATCACATTCCAATATGAAGATTTAAAACAACCAATAAAATTTCCAGATTCTATAACAGGAAAGAAAGGATTAGCAGTTATTACTCCAACTGATGTTTCTGTTTTTGATGAATATAATACGTTCGATTTCATTTTGATTATGGCAACAGTTCCAGGTCAAAGTGGAGGGAAGTTCGATCCAATTAACTTTAAGAAAATTAGAGATTTTCAACGTAAATATCCAACAAAATCAATTCATGTAGATGGTGGAGTAAATGGCGAAGTTTCGTTTATTTTAAGAACGATGGGTGTGAGTAGTTCTGTATCAGGTTCATATTTATTCAATGAACCTAGCATTGGACAAGCTCTGATGAACTTAACAAAACGCAATCTTGAATCCCATTTTTTAATAAGGGATTTTATGATTCCAATAGCTGAAAGTCCAGTGATTAAGGAATGTGAAATTACTTTGAAATCAGTGTTAGAAACTATTGAAGATGGTAAACTAGGATTTTGTTTAGTAACTGATGAACACAATAAATACAAAGGATTGATTTCTAATGCAGACGTAAGAAAAACATTGATTAGAGAGTTTGAATCTTTACCTAAAATAAATGTTTCTGGATTATTGAATTCTGATGCAGTTGGTTTAAATCAGCAAGAAACTGTAAACGATATGTTGCAATTAATTAAATCAAAATCATTTCCAATTACCTATTTACCGATTTGGGATGATGAAAAAAATGCTGTTGGAATTGTTACTTTTGTGAATCTTATACGTGGAGAATTATGATAATAGAATTAAAATCAACAATAACAGCTGAGAATGCTGAAAATTTAGCAATTGAATCTAAAGCATTTCATATAAAATATAACGATAAAAGATATTTAATTGCAGGTTCTGGAGTAAAAGAAGTTCCTGCTAATTTGATAGATTTTGCTCATAATCATTGGGTGTTTTCGAATGATTTACAATTAGCATCAAGTAAATTTTTACCAACTAAAAGAGAAGTGAAAATTGGTAATGTAACGATTGGTGGAGATACAAAGAATACTGTTATTATTGGTGGACCTTGTTCTGTTGAAAGTGAAGAACAAATAGTTACTTCTGCTAAGTTTATCAAAAGTTTAGGGTTAAACTTATTGCGTGGTGGATGTTACAAGCCAAGAACAAGTCCATACAGTTTCCAAGGATTGGGATTAGATGGCTTGAAATTATTGGCTAAAATGCGTGATGATTATGGTTTAACGGTAATTACAGAAGCACGTGATGCTACACATATTCAAGAAATAATAGAATATTCAGATGTAATACAGGTTGGTGCAAAAGCAATGTATGACCAAGGAATTTTAAGAGCATGTGCTAAAACTCAAAAGCCTGTGTTAATTAAGCGTGGTTTTGGTACAACATTGCAAGAATTTGTTCAAGCAGCAGAATTTGTATTAGCTGGTGGAAATCCAAATGTTATCCTTTGTGAACGAGGTATTCGTACATTTGAGACTGGTACTCGTTTTACACTCGATTTGTGTGGAGTATCTTGGTTAAAAGAACATACAAATTTACCCATTATTTTAGACCCAAGTCATGCGATGGGATATGCTTACGGTGTTGCTGATTTAGCAAGAGCTTGTGTCGCTATGGGAATTGATGGTTTACTAATAGAAGCTCATCCAGATCCAAGTGTAGCAAAATCAGATGCATCACAACAATTGAATCACGACCAATTTGAAACATTGATTTCAAGTTTAAAACCTGTTGCTTCAAGTGTAGGTTACAACATTATATAATATGGTATTTTTAGAACAAAACATAAGAGGACTTTGTACAAAATTCGGTTTAGATTACGAATTGTTTTTAACAGATTTTCAAGTTGATAGTATAACTGAAATTCCACTAGTTGAATTAGAAGCTATTTGTGAAGAATACGAATTAGATTTGGAAGCTTTGTTGTTTAAACCATTATATAAATCGGAATATCATATTGAAAAATTAACTCCAATAAAACTTTTGATTTTGGATGTGGATGGAGTTATGACAGATGGTGGAATGTATTTTACTGAAAATGACGATCAGCTCAAGAAGTTTAATACAAAAGACGGAATGGGGATTCTAGAATTAACTAAAAATAAAATAGTTGAAGTTGGAATAATTTCATCAGCTTTTAAAGGAAATGCAGTACGTAATCGTGCTGAAATGTTAGGGATTAAACGTTGTTATGTCGGAAGAGATCCAAAAATGGACGTACTTCAATCTTGGTTAGATGAGTTAGGTATATCTATGGAAGAAGTTGCTATTATTGGTGATGATGTAAATGATTTACCAATAATGATGAAAGCAGGTTTTTCTGCATGTCCATCAGACGCAGTACAAGTTGTAAAACAACATGTTAATTTAATTCTTTCTACTAAAGGTGGTCAGGGTTGTATTCGTGAATTTATTGATAACTATTTATTACCAAATCCTATTGGTACAAAATAATAAATTATGGAAAGATTAAAAATTGGAATTATTAGAGAAGGTAAAGTTCCGCCTGATTTTAGGGTTCCTTTAGCACCTTCTCAATGTGCATTCATTAAAGAAAATTATCCACATGTAGATTTTATTGTACAACCGAGTCCTATACGTTGTTTTGATGATAATCAATATATTGAAAAAGGAATTTTGGTTCAAGAAGATTTGTCTGATTGTGACTTAATTATGGGGGTAAAGGAAGTTCCTGTTGATGCTTTGATTCCGCATAAAAAGTTTATGTTCTTTTCACATACAATAAAAAAACAAACTTATAATCGTAGGTTATTACAAGAAATCTTAGAAAAGAAAATTCAATTAATTGATTACGAAGTATTAAAAAACAAAGTCGGTAAAAGATTAATTGGATTTGGTAGATATGCTGGAATTGTAGGATGTTATAATGGATTCAGAGCTTTTGGTTTGAAAAACAATTTATATTCTATAAAAAAAGCATCGGAATGTCATGATAGAGTAGAGTTAGAGAAGGAATTAAAAAAAGTTGTATTACCTGCAAATACAAAAGTAGTTGTTACAGGTTTCGGAAGAGTTGGTTTTGGAGCTAGGGAAATTCTTCATTTGTTACCCATAATGGAAGTTGCTCCAGAGGAATATGGCAATGAATTCAATCAACCAGTATTTACACATTTAGAAGTGGGTGATTATTTTGCTCGTAAAGATGGTCAAGAATTTGATAAAAAAGATTTTTATACAAATCCTGAGCAATATAAATCTGTTTTTCCTTCATTTTCAGATCAATCTGATATGTATATTGCTTGTCATTTTTGGTCAAATAAGTCCCCAAATATTCTTGAAAATGATGATTTAGTTAAAGAAAATGTTCGTTTAAGTGTTGTTGCTGACATTTCTTGTGATATAGCAGGTCCTATTGCTACTACCTTAAGACCAAGTACGATAAAAGATCCGATTTATGGATATAATCCAAAATTACAATATGAAGTTGATTTTATGGATAAAGATGCAATAGCAGTAATGGCAGTGGATAATTTACCATGTGAATTACCAAAAGATGCATCTGAAGATTTTGGAAATGATTTCATTCAATTTGTTTTACCCCACTTTTTTAATGGAGATCCTGATAGAGTAATAGAAAGAGGTAGTGAGACAAATCTAGATGGAGAATTAATGCCAGGATTTACATATCTTGAAGATTACGTATCTAAACATTAACAATGTCAACGTCTGCGATAAAAAAAGGGGATAAAAAAATTATAAAGGGCTGGGTTTTTTATGACTGGGCTAACTCAGTCTATAACCTAGTTATTTCTTCAGCAATTTTCCCCATTTTTTATGATACAGTGACAACAAATTATTTTAAAGCTCAGTACTTTAAAAAAGATATTGCAATAGCGAAAGAAATGAAATTACCTGACAATGTAGAGGTAATGGTTGATTTTTTTGGTACTAAACTATCAAATTCAGTCTTGATGTCTTTTGTTTTATCAGCATCTTTTCTCGTTGTTTCTATTCTTTCACCATTGTTGTCTGGTATTGCTGATTATACAGGAAGTAAGAAGAAATTCCTGAAATTCTTCTGTTATTTTGGATCAATTTCATGTATTTCATTGTATTGGTTTAATCCAGCATACATAGAGTTTGGAATGTTTTCACTGTTTTTAGCAAGCATAGGTTTTTGGAATAGTTTGGTTTTTTACAATTCATTCCTTCCAGAGATTGCTGAACCAGAAGAACACGATAAAATATCGGCTAAAGGTTTTAGTATGGGGTATATCGGTTCAATGATTCTTTTAATTCTTTGTTTGATTTGGATTCAAGTATTAAAACTACCTGTACACTGGTGTTTTGTTTTTGTAGGTTTATGGTGGATAGGATTTAGTCAATTAACTTATAGAGTATTACCAAATAATGTTTACGGTAGAAAACCAAAAGCAGGTTTATGGAGAGGATTTAGAGAATTAGGATTTGTATTTAAAGAATTCAAGCAAACTCACAGGCTAAAAAGATATTTATTCGCTTTTTTCTTTTTCAACACAGGAGTACAAACAGTAATGTTAATGGCTACTATTTTTGCAAAAAAAGAAATTAAATGGCCTAATGAAAATGAAAGTTCAGGTCTAATAATTGCAATATTACTAATTCAAATATTGGGCGCATTTGGTGCGTTTTTGATGTCCAGATTATCCAATATAATAGGAAATATCAAAACGTTAATTTTAACAGTAATTATTTGGTTAGGAATATGCTATGCAGCGTTTTTTATTACAACTCCTTTTCAATTTTATGTATTAGCTTCTTTTGTAGGCTTAGTTATGGGTGGTATTCAAGCAATAGCTCGCTCAACATATTCAAAATTTTTACCTGAAACTAGAAGTCACGCTAGTTATTTTTCCTTTTATGATGCAACTGAAAAAATAGGAATTGTTTTAGGAACTTTTTTCTTTGGAATTGTAGAACATCTAACTCATTCTATGCGCTTTTCTGTTGTTTCTGTTGCTGGTTTCTTTTTCATAGGATTGTTGTTATTATTCTTTGTTCCTAAAAATGAAAAAGGATTAATCAAAGGTTATGGATTAGATTAATCTTGATTTAATTAGTTTTTTTACTTATTTTTAGTGTAAGACTTATGAAATGAAAAAAATGATATTCATATACTTTTGTTTTCAAAGCTTGATTTTACAGGCTCAAAAGGATAAAGTATATACATCATTGAAAGATGCTTTAAAACATTCTCAGGAAGTTTATAAATTAGATTTAAGTTATTCTAAAATAAAAAAAATTCCGGACGAAATAAGTAAGTTAACTAATTTAGAAGAATTAAATATTGCACAGAATAAGATTTCATTTTTACCTGAATCAATTGGAAAATTAACACATCTTACTTTTATTCATGCATCTTTTAATAATTTATCAAGATTACCAGAATCTATTGGTAATTTGACAAAACTAAAAATATTAAACGTAAGCCATAACAACTTAGTTTATTTACCGAATTCTGTTTGTTATCTTCAAAGTTTAAAGGAACTTGATTTATCTATTAATAAAATCGTTAGCCTTCCAGATAATTTCGGATTACTTACTAATCTCTTTTGGCTTGAATTAGGTAATAATAGATTGTCTAATTTACCAGAGTCTTTTAATAAATTACAAAAGTTAGAAGGTTTAATTTTGAATATTAATAAGTTTAATGTTTTTCCTAAAATCATTAAAGATCTAACAGTATTAAAAACTTTGAATTTAGCCAGAAATAAAATTAGTGAAATTCCTTCTGAAATTGGAGAAGTTACTAATCTTACACGATTGGATATTCAAGAAAATGGGATAAAAAAAATTTCACCCAATATCAAGAATTTAAATATGTTACACTATTTGAATTTAAGTTATAATCCACTTCTAATAATAGATGAAAGTATTGGAGAATTAACACATTTAAAAGATATTGAACTCTCGTTACTTGAATTATCAGAATTCCCAAACATATTATTCAAAATGCATAATCTTGAACGAATAAATTTAGGATACAATAAACTTGCAACGCTTCCAGATAATATTAATAAGTTTAGTAATCTTAAAGAATTCTTTTTATATGAAAACGAAATAATAGTTTTACCTGAAAGTATTGGGGAATTATCTAATTTGAATAAAATAGATTTGTCTGGTAATAAACTAAAAAATTTACCCGTAAGTATTATTCAATTATCTAATTTAAAGTTTATTAATATCGAAAGAAACAAGTTTATTGTACTAAATAGTGATCAAAAAAAATTTATAAAAAAGAGAGACATGGAAACTTATTGAATTTCGATTACGCTAATGCTATCAAAAATTAATATTGAATTTGATGGTACTTTACCAACACTATTATTACCATAAGCCAATTTTGAAGGAATAAATAATTTACCCTTACTTCCGACTTTAAAATAACCCAAACCTTCACGAAATCCATTTATAGCGGTTTTTAATGATAAATATGTTCCATTAAGATTTTTATCAAAAATTGTGTCATTTATTAATTTACCTCTATACTTGATGTATACGGTATTTGTAGGATTAACTTTTTTACCCTGACCTTCACTATCGATTTGATAATATAATCCTGAGCTTGTTCTGGTTGCAGAAATATTTTTTGATTTTAAATAATTCCTAATCATCTCATCATCAGCTACATCTTGAGAATTATCTATTTTATTACAAGAATATAGGCAAAATAAGAAAAGCAGAATTGAGAAAGTTATTTTCATTTTTTTATTTCAAATTTATTAATTATCTTAAATTACTTAACCTTTTTGCAATAAAAAAGCTCAGATTTTAAACAAATTATCGTTTAAAAGTATTGAAATTACAAGTTTGTAAATCATTAACAGCCTATATTTTTGTAAAATAAGATATAATCCATTTATGGCAGAAAATCAATACACAGAAGATAATATACGCTCTTTAGATTGGAAAGAGCATATACGTTTACGACCAGGTATGTATATCGGCAAACTTGGAGATGGGGCTGCAGCTGATGATGGTATTTACATTCTTGTAAAGGAAGTGGTAGACAACTGTATCGATGAATTTGTGATGGGTAATGGAAAGCGTGTAGATATTAAAATTAAAGATGGTAAAGTTTGTGTTCGTGATTACGGGCGAGGTATTCCTCTAGGTAAAGTAGTAGAAGTTGTTTCTCGAATGAATACGGGAGGTAAATATGATTCAAAAGCGTTTAAAAAATCCGTTGGTCTAAATGGTGTAGGAACTAAAGCCGTAAATGCTTTGAGCTCTTATTTTATGGTTTATTCTGTAAGAGATGGTCAGAAAAAAGGAGCAACTTTTGAAAGAGGTGAATTGGTATCTGAAGAACCATTAAGTGAAACAACAGAACTAAATGGTACTTATGTAGAATTTTATCCAGACGATACTATATTTAAAAAATATGCTTTCAAAGCACCTTATTTAATTAAGATGTTTTGGAACTATTGTTATTTGAATCGTGGTTTAGCAATTTATTACAATGGTGAAAAATATCAATCTAAGGATGGATTAAAGGATTTACTTGAGAATAATATGGATGGTGATCCACTTTACCCTATAATTCATTTAGAAGGTGAGGATATAGAAGTTGCTTTTACCCATGGTAAAACTTATGGTGAAGATTATTATTCATTTGTAAATGGACAGCATACAACTCAAGGTGGTACACATCAAAGTGCTTTTAGAGAAGCAGTTGCAAAAGTAATTCGTGATTTTTACAACAAAAACTATGATGCAGCAGATATTAGACAATCTATTGTCGCTGCAATTGCCGTAAAAGTAATTGAACCAGTTTTTGAATCTCAAACAAAAACAAAATTAGGTTCTCAAGAAATTGAACCAGGTGGTCAATCTATGCGGTCGTTTATAAATGATTTTTTAAAAGAAAAATTAGATAATTATTTACATAGAAATCCAGAAGTTGCTGATACGCTGGAAAAGAAAATTAAACAATCAGAGCGAGAGCGTAAAGAGTTATCAGGAATTCGAAAATTAGCTAGAGAAAGAGCTAAAAAAGCAAATCTTCACAATAAAAAATTAAGAGATTGTAGAGTTCATTATACAGATTTAAAAGACGAACGAAGAGAAGATACAACTTTGTTTATCACTGAGGGTGATTCAGCAAGTGGTTCAATAACAAAATCCAGAGATGTTAATACGCAGGCTGTTTTCTCTCTTCGTGGTAAACCTTTAAATTGTTATGGTTTAACAAAAAAGGTGGTTTATGAAAACGAAGAGTTTAACCTAGTTCAAGCAGCTTTAGATATAGAAGAAGATATGGATAACTTAAGATACAATCGTATAGTTATCGCAACTGATGCTGATGTGGATGGTATGCATATTCGTTTGTTATTACTTACTTTTTTCCTACAATTTTTTCCTGATTTAGTAAAGCGAAATCATGTTTATGTTCTTCAAACTCCATTGTTTAGAGTCAGAAACAAGAAGAAAACGATTTATTGTTATTCAGAAGAAGAAAGAAGAAATGCAATTTCGGAATTAGGAAAAAATCCAGAGATAACACGATTTAAAGGATTAGGTGAAATTTCACCTGATGAGTTTAAACATTTTATTGGTGAAGATATTCGTTTGGAACCGGTAATCCTATCAAAGGAAGCATCAATTGATGAAATATTATCTTATTTCATGGGTAAAAATACACCAGAAAGACAAGATTTTATCATTGATAATCTTCGTGTGGAAAAAGATTTAGAAGAAGAAATTGCAAAAGACAAAGAATCTTCAACAGATATTGAAAAAGCATCTTAATTAAATTATGGCAGAAGACGAAATTGAAGATATTCAAGGAGGAAATGAAGAAGATAATATTCATCATAATCCTTTTGAAAAAGCAGATTTAGATGACAAAATCATTCCCTTAAATGGATTGTACGAAAATTGGTTTTTAGATTATGCATCTTACGTTATTTTAGAACGTGCCGTGCCATCTTTATATGATGGTTTAAAACCAGTACAACGTCGTATCCTTCATTCTATGAAGGAAATGGATGATGGTAGGTATAATAAGGTAGCTAATATTATCGGTAATACAATGAAATATCACCCACATGGTGATGCTTCAATTGGTGATGCATTGGTTCAAGTTGGACAAAAAGATTTGTTAGTTGATTGCCAAGGTAACTGGGGGAATACTTTAACAGGGGATGGAGCGGCTGCATCTAGATATATAGAAGCAAGATTATCTAAATTTGCTAATCACGTATTATTTAATCCAAAAACTACGCATTGGTTATCTTCATATGATGGAAGAAATAAAGAGCCTGAGAATTTCCCATCAAAATTTCCTTTGTTATTAGCACAAGGGACTGAAGGAATTGCAGTTGGAATGGCATGTAAAATTTTACCTCATAATTTTATTGAATTAATAGAGCAATCAATTAATCATTTGAAAGGTAAAAAAGTTGAAATACTACCTGATTTTTTAACTGGTGGGATGGCTGATTTTAGTAATTACAATGATGGATTAAGAGGAGGAAAAGTTCGCGTTAGAGCTAAAATAAAAAAGGTTGATAATAAAACCTTGATGGTTACAGAAATTCCTTTTGGAACAAATACAGGCTCATTAATTGAGAGTATCATAAAAGCAAATGATAAAGGCAAAATTAAAGTTCGTAAAATCGAAGATAATACTTCTGCTAACGCGGAGATATTAATACACTTACACCCAGGAGTTTCTCCAGATAAAACACTTGATGCTTTATACGCATTTACTGATTGTGAAGTTTCAATTTCTCCAAATGCATCAGTAATTGATGGAGATAAACCTCGTTTCATTGGAGTAAGTGAAATATTAAAAATTAACACAGATAATACGGTAAATTTATTAAAATGGGAACTTGAAATCCGTTTAAATGAATTAATGCAACAATGGCATTTTTCTACACTTGAGAAAATATTTATCAAAGAAGAAATGTACATTGACTTTAAATTATATTCAGATAGAGATAGTTTATATTCCTATTTGTTTAAACGTTTTGAACCATTTAAAGATAAATTTATTCGAGAAATCACTACAGATGACCTGTTTAAATTGACTCAAATTCAAATGATTAGAATCACAAGGTTTGACAGTGATAAAGCAGATGAATCAATTTTGAAGTTGGAGGAAGAGATGGAATACGTTAAAGATCGTTTAGCAAACTTGATTGAATATGCAATTGATTATTTCAAGGATTTAAAAAAACGATTTGGAGACGGAAAAGAGCGCAAAACTGAAATTAAAATCTTTGATAATATTGCAGCTTCTAAGGTTATAATTGCTAATCGTAAACTTTATGTTGATCCTGAAGAAGGTTTTATTGGCTGGGGATTAAAAAAGACAGAAGCTGTAAACGATTGTTCAGAAATAGACGACATTATTATTTTCTTTAGTACAGGAAAAATGTTGGTTACTAAAGTCGCTGACAAAAAATTTGTTGGAAAAGGAATTATATATGCAAACGTTTGGAAAAGGGGTGATACTCGAACCATTTATCATATGATGTATCAAGATGGAGTTGGTGGACCAACAATGATGAAACGTTTTTACGTGAATTCAATAACACGAGATACAGAATATGATTTATCAAGAGGAACAAAAGGAAGTAAATTGTTATATTTTGCTGTCCATCCTAACGGAGAGAAGGAAGTGGTGACAGTGATGTTGCGTCCAAGACCACATTTAAAACGTTTGCGTTTTGATATAGATTTTGGAGATTTATTGATTAAATCTCGTTCTTCAGCAGGGAATAGAGTAACAAAAGAGATTGTCCAGAAAATTATTCAAAAAGAAGTAGGTGGATCTACATTAGCTGCCCGTAAAATTTGGTATGATAATATTGTTGGTCGCTTAAATGATGATGGTAGAGGTAAATTTTTAGGTTCTTTTAAAGGAAATGATCGTATAATAACATTATATAGATCAGGTGAGTACCGTTTAACAAGCTTTGATTTAGCGAATCATTTCGATGAAGATATGATTCACATCGAAAAATGGATACCTGCCAGACCAATTTCTGCAATTTATTACGATGCTGAAAAAGAATTACATTTTGTGAAGCGTTTCTTTTGTGAAGTAACACAAGATAAAAAAGTATCATTCATTTCTGAATCAGAAGGTTCATACCTAGATGTGGTTTCAACATCATATAGACCTGAAGTTAGAATAGTGTATAATAAATTACTTAAAGAAACGAAGAATCTTCCAGATAATATAATAAATATTGCAGATTTAATTGATGTTAAAGGATTAAAAGCTCAAGGTAATCAAGTAACTAAATTAAAAGTGAAAGAGATACTGTTGACTCACGAAATAGATGGAGGTGAACCTTGGCCAGAAGAATCTGCTGTAATTACATCTGAAGGTGGTGATGAAGCACCGATTACTATGGAATGGGATATACAGTCAACAAATGATGATGATGATGAAAATCAACCAAGTTTATTCGATACAACTGATGAGTAAATAATTATTTACAAATTTGAAAAGAACATATTTAATTAATAATCAATGTCATCGAGTATATCAAAATCAGATAAAAAATATGTTTGGCATCCTTTCACACAAATGCAAACAGCTCCTTCTCCTTTAGTAATTACTAAGGCAAAAGATAGTATTTTGTATGCGGAAGATGGAAAGGAATACTTGGATTGTAATTCATCATGGTGGGTAAATATACATGGACATGGAAATACTTACTTAAAAGAAGCATTAATTCAACAATATGATGAAATTGATCATGTGATTTTTGCTGGAGTAACTCACCCAAAAGCAGTTGAATTATCTGAAAAAATAATCTCCTTATTACCTAAGGATTTAACTAAAGTTTTTTTCTCTGACAATGGATCTACAGCTGTTGAAGTAGCATTAAAGATGGCTTTTCAGTATTGGTTCAATTTAAATCAACCACGAAAACGAATTTTAGCTTTAGAAGGTGCTTATCATGGGGATACATTTGGAGCGATGAGTATATCTCAAAGAGGTTATTTCAATGAACCATTTGAACATTTATTTTTCGCCGTTGATTATTTACCTTTTCCAAGAATAGATTTGGAAGATGAATTACTTGATCAAGCAAAAGTTAAATTTCAATCAAATGAATTCGCAGCAATTATTTTAGAACCACTTGTTCAAGGTTCAGCAGGAATGTATATGTATTCTCCATATTTTTTAAATGAGTTAACAGCTCTAGCAAAATCTTTTGGGGTACTTGTTATTTTTGATGAAGTTATGACAGGCTGGGGTAGGACTGGTCAATTATTTGCAATGAACCATATAAATGAAACACCGGACATTGTATGTTTATCTAAAGGTTTAACAGGAGGTGTTTTACCACTTGGTTTAACTGTTGCTACTGACCATATTTACAATGCTTTTTTAGCTGAAGAAAAAACAAAAGCTCTTTTACATGGACATTCATTTACTGGAAACCCTTTAGCTTGTGCAGTAGCTTGCGCAAGTATAGATTTAACTCAAAAGACTGAATTTTTTGAAAATGTTAATCGTATATCTAAAAAACATTCACAATTCAAATTGAGTTTAGAAAATATTAATACAATTGAAATAAGGCAATTAGGTACAATAATTGCTATTGAAATAAAATTACCGAATTCTGATTATTTTTCTTCGATTAGAGATGAAGCATATCATTATTTCCTTGATAAAGGTCTTTTAATTAGACCACTTGGTAATATTATCTTTTTAAATCCACCGTATTGTACGACAAACGAAGAATTAGATAAAATGTATCTAGGAATTAATAGTTTTTTAGCTTCTAAAAATTTAATATTCAATGTCTAAATTGAATAGTTTTTGAAGAGTGTATAAATTAGGATTTTTTCTTGCTAAAACTGCAAATTTATCTTTTCCAGTTTGAAATTTAATATTTTCTTCTTGAGTCTCAGTTATTGAAAATTTAACACTTACACCCCAGTTTTTCAAATTTTCACGTAAAAAATCAAGTAACTCCGTTATGTGAGTTTGTATATAATCAATTTGAATTTGGTTATCTACTTCATGAATAATAACATACTCGTTAGCTAATTTAGGATCTCTTTTTTTCATAGCTAAGTAAATGGTATCATTACCATCTTCTTTCATTTTAAAAGCAAACTTTCTCCAATAGATCAATAAATCGTCAATAGTAAAAGGTGTCTTAGGTTTGTTTTCAAAGTTTTCTAAACTTTCACTTGATTCTTTTTTCTCAAGAATCTCTTTTACAGAAATTAAACCTGATGTTAGAGTACCAGTTGGAGATGATAAAGTTTTAACTTCTTTTTTAAATGAGATATCACCTAAAGAAATGTTATTAGGAGTTTTATTTTGATGTTCTACTTTTTGTTCTGATATAGTTTTTGACTTCTGACCTGAAAAGGGAATTAGTTCTACAAAATCAGTAAAGCTTTTTTTTTTTCAAGCTCAGATTTAATTGAGCATAGTTGCATGATTGTAATTTCAACTAATAATCTCTGATTTTTAGAAGATTTGTAATCTACATCTGCCTTACTCAAAACGCCCAAACAACGCATTATGTGTGCGGAATCTAATAGTTTTGATTGTTCAATATATCGATTTTCAACACTTTCGCCAACTTCAAGAAGCTTCGCAGTTCTTACATCTTTACATACCAATAAATTACGAAAATGTTCTGATAGACCAAGTATGAAATTATGACCATCAAAACCCTTCTCCATAATATCATTATACATCAATAAACAAGCAGGTATATCTTCTTTATATGAGCTTTCAACGATACGGAAAAAATAATCGTAATCTAGTATATTTAGATTTTCTAATACAGCTTGATAGGTAAGATTATTTCCAGCGAAACTTACAATTTGATCAAAAATTGATAAAGCATCTCGTAAAGCACCTTCTGCCTTTTGAGCAATAACATGTAATGCTTCAGAATCAGAACTAATACCTTCTTTTACTGAAATATAAGATAAATGATCAGCAATATCTTTTATTTTTATTCTTTGAAAATCAAAAATTTGACAACGTGATAAAATTGTTGGAATAATTTTATGTTTTTCTGTAGTAGCAAGAATAAATATAGCATGAGCTGGCGGTTCTTCTAATGTTTTTAAAAAAGCATTAAAAGCTGCATTTGATAACATGTGTACCTCATCAATGATATAAACTTTGTGAGTACCTATTTGGGGAGCAATGCGGACTTGATTTACTAATTCTCTTATATCATCAACAGAGTTGTTAGAAGCAGCATCTAATTCGTATACATTTAATGAAGCTCCAGTATTAAAAGATAAACAAGATTCACATTGATCACAAGCTTCAATATGTTCAGTACGATTAAAACAATTGATAGTTTTTGCTAATATTCTGGCAGTTGTAGTTTTACCAACTCCTCTTGATCCACAAAATAAAAAAGCTTGGGCTAAATGTTTGTTTTTAATTGCGTTTTTTAAAGTGGATGTTATAGAGCGCTGACCAACAACAGTATCAAATGTTTGTGGTCTGTATTTACGTGCAGAAACAACGAAATCGCTCATATCAAAATTTTAAAGTAAACAAATTTAACAAGAGTTTTCAATAATAAAAAACTTAAATTGATTTAAGTGATTATTATTCGAAATCAGAATCTATTCTTCTAATTCTATTCTTGTAAACTAAATATTTAACTGGTAAATAACTTGATAATATTGATAAAGTTATAACAATAAATAGTACTAAAAAAGCGTCAAAAAATCCAAATTTAATCGGGAAGGGTTGATTACCAGTATTAGGTAGAACTAATAGATTTCCATAATATTGAACTAAACAAACAATAGTACCTATAATTGAACCTATAATTATCCCACGTAAAGAAATTAATAAACCTTCGAAATAAAATATTTTAAAAATAAATTGCTCATTTGCTCCTAAACTTTGTAATGTTAAGATGTTTTTCTTCTTTTCAATATATAACATGGTAAGGGAAGCTACTAAATTGAATGCAGCAAGGATAAATATGAAAATGAGAATTGCTATAACTATTAATTTTTCTGATTTACTTGTTTTATAAATCAATTCATTTTTTTCAAGATGAGTCTTGACTTCAAAATCATTTCCAACTATTGTTTGAATTTCTGATTTAGCTTTTTCTAAATCAGATCCTGGTTTTAAATTAACATACAATGCGGTTATATCATTGTAATAGTTTAGCATTTGTGCTGTTAATTCTAATGGAAGTAATAGTATTTCATTATTTACTTCATTATTAAAATTTAAACTCCCAGATATATGTATTTGTCTACTTAAAAAAGGATTGGATGTAGGTGATATTTTAGCATCTCTCCTTGGAAAATAGCATATTAGTTCTTCAAAACCAGTATTATTAGGAATAATGCCATTTAATTTATTGAGTAAATTAGCTCCTATTAGACCCATTTTGACATGTTGCTCTTCAAAAGTTGGATATCCATCAACAATATGTTCTGGAATATTAGCCATTTTTAAAAAGTTATCTTCAACACCTATGACTTTGGCATTTATCCACTTTTTTTCATTTCTCAATACTACAATTTCTTCTATTGCTTTAGAAGTTAATTGTATGTAATCCAATTTATCTAATTTTCTAATATCAAGGGTGTTGTAGTCAAATGTTTTTCTCTTTAAAGAACGAATTGTTATTGATGAATCAAAATCGGTAAACATTTTTTCAACCATTGATTCAATACCATTAAATGCTGCAAGTAATATTATTAAGGACGCAGTAATAACGGAAATACCAACTACAGAAATCCTTGTTATCCAGTGAACTACATTTTTCTTTTTGGATTTCAAATATCTTTTTGCTATAAAAAATGGAACATTCAAAGTCTGAAGTTTTATTTTTTATTTAGTAGGTTTTGAATTTCCATAGCATAATCGAGTGAATCATCAATTTTAAAAACTAAATCAGGAATTTTTCGCATATTTTTTAATCTTTTGCCAACTTCTCCTCTAATTTTTTTAGCATTTTCGTTGATTGAAGCTAATACTTCTTCCTTAGGTGGACCAGCAAAAATACTTACAAAAATCCTTGCTAAAGATAAATCTGATGTAACGCGAACAACTGTAACTGAAACCATTGCTCCTAAACAGATTTCTCTTGCGTTACGTTGAAAAAATACAGATAATTCTTCTTGAATTACACCTTCAATTTTATTTTGTCTGATTGACCCCATAATACAAATATAAGTAAACGAATAACTAAATTGGATGAATGTAAATTAGTATTCTTTTTTATGTTTCTAATTAAGATATAATTCTACTAATTGATATCTTAAATCTGTTAAAGTTTTTAAAGAGTCTGTAGTTAAATATTGACCTTTAAATTCAATTAAATGATTAGCATACAGATTTTTTATTTCTTCAAATTTTGAGTGTTCATGAAGGTTTTTAAAAACTTTACCTGATAACATCCCAGGTTTTTCTCCTAAGCTCAATTTGGTAATACAATTAATGATATCGTTTGATAATTCAATTATGTCTTTTTCTTCCATGTTCATTTTATTAAGTTTTTTAAAGTTATTGAAATAAAATTTAATTTTATTAAATAAGTTAATTTATTAAAATCTCTTCTAATAATAAATTTAAATTTTGAGAATAAATAGATTTAAAATAATTACTTTATTAGTTTTTAAAATTCTATTTTAGAAACATTTACATCAATTTTAGAATCCAATGCAGGTAATTTACCTTGATCTGTATATTGCCAATTTATGATGCGTTTATCGTTAATACAAGCTGGTTTGTAGGTGTAGGATGCAATCCAAAATTGATAATCTTTAAATTCATTTTTAAATTTTGTTTCAAAGAAGTTTAATGATGTATAAATAATAGGTTTTATTCCTGTTTCTTTTTCTACATATTCTAACCAATCATAGATATTATCAATTAGAATTTTGTCGGTAGGACCTTCTTGTTCTACATCAAGTACGGGTGGTAAATCAATATCGCGTTTTTTCCAATAAGATAGGAAATGTTTCGCTTGCGGAATAGAGTAGGTATTTGGATTAAGAAAATGATATGCTCCATTAATGACCCCTAGCTCATTTAATGTTTCACGATTTCTATTCCATTCTGAGTCAACAAAATTACTACCTTCAGTAGCTTTACAATAAACAAAATCAATAAGTGTATCTAATGGTGATTTTGAAAACCAATTGTTCCATGGAACCTTACCTTGATGATGTGATACATCAATGCCAACACTTTTAAAACCTTCTGGAATATTTAGAACAAAATTTTGTAACTTATTGATATCTTTTTTAACCTGATATCTATGATACAAAAACAAAACACCTCCTAATATCCCAATAATTATTAAGGTTGAATAAAGAAAGGTGTTAGTATTTTTTTTAGGAGTTTTTTTTCTTCTTGTAGTAGTTTTTGTGGTTGATTTTAATCTTTTATTGCCTGTTACGGCATTCATAGGATTTGATTTCGCCATAAAACTAGAATTGATTAATTCTTTCTAAATTTCGATGATACAATTAATTCTTTTGATTCATGGGACCAATTATAAAAACCTTCACCTGATTTAACACCTAATTTTCCTGCTGTGACCATATTCACCAACAATGGACATGGTGCGTATTTGGGTTGTCCAAAACCATCATGTAAAACTCGTAAAATAGCTAAACAAACATCTAAACCAATAAAATCAGCTAGTTGTAATGGTCCCATTGGATGAGCCATACCTAATTTCATAACTGTATCAATTTCGTTAACACCAGCTACTCCTTCATATAAAGAATAAATAGCTTCATTAATCATAGGCATTAGAATTCTATTTGCAATAAAACCTGGATAGTCATTTACTTCTACAGGGACTTTATTTAAGTCTTTAGAAATTGAAAAAATTGTTTTTGTAACTTCATCCGTTGTGTTATATCCGCGAATTATTTCAACTAATTTCATAACAGGCACAGGATTCATAAAATGCATACCGATTACTTTTTCAGGTCTTGATGTAACTGCGGCAATTTTCGTTATAGATATAGAAGAAGTGTTGGATGCTAAGATTGAATCAGTAGGGGCAAATTTATCTATATCTCTAAAAATTTGAAGTTTTAAATCTATATTTTCTGTTGCCGCTTCTACTACCAACGAAACATTTTTCACACCTTCTTCAAGAGAAGTGAAAGAAGAAATTCTGTCAAGTGTGGCTTTTTTTTCTTCTTCAGACAAAATTCCTTTTGATACTTGTCGATCTAAATTTTTAGTAATTGTATTAATTCCTTTTTCTAATGCTTTATCTGATATATCTATTAGATTAACTAAGTATCCAAATTGTGCGAAAGTATGAGCAATCCCATTACCCATAGTACCTGAACCAATAACTGCAATATTTTTCATAAAGAATAGTTTAAAAAATTAAAGGCATACTATAAGTTTGCCTTTAATTAAAAATAAAAAAAAAAATGATTTTTAAAATTGATTATTTTTTAACGTTCTTAAGTTTCTCTTGTTGCATTTTTTGCATTTGCTCTAAACGTTCACGAAATCCTGATTTTTTCTTTGGATTTTGTGAAGCAGCCATTTTCTTAGCAGCCATTTTTTGTTTTAATTTATCTTCATCTACAAAGAAAAACTTAATTGCTAACATAATTACAATTGAAATTAAGGTTGAAATGAAGTAATAATAACTTAATCCTGCAGAATAATTATTGAAAAAGAAAATCATCATCACAGGGAAAAAGTACATGATTACTTTCATATTTGGCATCCCTGGTTGTTGTGGAGTTGTAACATTTCCACTATTAATATATGTATAAACTAAGGTTGTTGCTGACATTAATAAAGTAAATAGTGAAATATGATCTCCATATAAAGGGATAAAATATCCAAAATCAAAAATCGAATCATAAGAAGATAAATCTTCTGCCCATAAGAACGGTTTTTGACGAAGTTCAAATGCAGCAGGGAAGAAGCGGAAAATAGCTAATAAAATAGGCATTTGAATTAACATTGGAATACAACCTGCAAGTGGAGAAGCACCACTTTCTCTGTAAAGAGTCATCATATCCATTTGCTTTTTCATAGCATCTTCTTTGTTTGGATATTTTTCATTTAATGCGTCAATTTCAGGTTTTAGTATACGCATCTTTGCAGATGATACATACATCTTCCATTGAATAGGGGTTAAAAACAACTTTAAAATTAAAGTGATTAATAATATTACAATACCTAATTGAATTCCCATTTCAGCAAATGCATTAAACATTGGTTGTATTGCATAAATATTTATCCAACGGAATAATCCCCAACCATAGTTAATTATGTCTTCAAAGTTTGAATCATATGATTTTAATAATTCATAGTCATTAGGTCCGAAAAACCAATTTATTTTAGCTGTACCAACACCTGTTGTACTTATTGGTATGTTTAAATCAGCTACATACTTTTTGATGTGAGTAGAAAATTTTGGGCTACCTTCTTTAAAGTTTACAATTTTAACTGAAGATTTAGAAGGATTAAAACCATTTTCAGGTTTCATAATTGAAGAGAAATAGCTTTGCTTAAAAGCTACCCAATCCACTTTTTTCTCGAACGTTTCATCATCATCTGATGTTTCACTCAAATAGTCATAATCTTCTCCATTGGCTTTGAAGAAAATCGTTGAAACACGTCTTTGTTCAGATAATAGTCTTTCTGTTTTTGAAAGATTAGCTTCCCAATGAATGTTAACACTATTAGGTGCAATTTCCCCAGGTTTAAATCCATCCAATTTAACTTCATAGTCTAAATCATATCCTTTTTCATTTAAAGCATAAACGAATTGAATTGTTCTTTCAGCTGCAGGTGTAGCTTCCAAAACAAGAGCATGTTTAGATTTTGATGCAATTTCGAAGTTTAAATCAGAAGTGTTTATTTCTTTACCATTTAATTTAAAAACAAGTGCATTCGTATTGTTTTCTTTAGATACAAAATTTAAAGATCCTTTGCTTTTTTTATTTCTAAATTGATGATAGGTTTTGTATTCCTTTAAATAAACAGAAGATACAACACCTCCTTTTGTCGAAATTTCAACTTTTATCTTATCAGATTCAAGTGGGAGAATTTCTTCTTTGAAAGTTGACGCTATATTTTTAGTTTTAGAACCAAGTTTTATTGTTTTAGCATCAATAGCTTTCTTTTGATCTTCCTTGATTTCTTTTTGTTGTTCAATTTGTGCCTTCTTTTCTTTTTCTCTTTGTGCTTTTAATTCAGCTTCTGTTGGTTTATTTAAATAGGTGAATGTAACTAAAATAGCTCCAATTAACCCAAGGCCAATCATAAAATTCTTATCCATAATTATTTCTTATTTTCTAATGATGCTTTAACGAATGCTACAAATAACGGATGTGGTTTAGCAACCGTGCTTTTATATTCTGGATGATATTGAGCTCCAACGAACCAAGGGTGAGAAGGAATTTCAACCACTTCAACTAATCCAGACTCAGGATTTTTACCGGTAGCAATCATACCTGCATTTTCGAATTGATCCAGATATTCATTGTTAAATTCATATCTGTGTCTATGTCTTTCTTTAATTTTTTCTGTGTGATAAGCATTCGCAGTGAAAGAATTTGGTTTTAATTCACATTTATAAGCTCCTAAACGCATTGTTCCACCCATATTTGAAATAGATTTTTGCTCTTCCATCATACTAATTACTGGATGTTTCGAGTCTTCTGCTATTTCAGTAGTATGGGCATCTTTTAAACCAAGTACATTTCTTGCAAATTCAATTACTGCACATTGCATACCTAAACAAATACCTAAGAAAGGAACTTTATTTTCACGAGCAAAACGAACTGATTCAATTTTACCTGAGATTCCACGAGAACCGAATCCTGGAGCAACGAGTATTCCGTCTAGATTTGAAAGTTCTTCATTTACATTATCTTTGGTAATCTTTTCAGAATGAATCCATTTTAGATTTACACGACATTCATTTGCAACCCCTGCATGAATAAAAGCTTCACTTATAGATTTATATGAGTCTTTTAATTCCACATATTTACCTACCAAACCAATATTTACTTCGTGTTTCGGGTTCTTTAATGTTTCTAAAAATGATTTCCAATCATCTAAATTTGGAGTTGCCTTTGAAGATAGGTTTAGTTTTTCCAAAACTACTTTATCTAATTCTTCTTCTTGCATTAATAAAGGAACATCGTATATAGATGATGCGTCACGAGATTCAATAACAGCATTAACGCTTACATTACAAAATTTCGCGATTTTCTTTCTTAAATTTAAATCTAAAGGATGTTCTGTTCTACAACATAAAATATCAGGTTGAACTCCAAGCTCTAATAACTGTTTTACAGAATGTTGAGTTGGTTTAGTCTTTAATTCTCCTGCCGCTGATAAATATGGAATTAAAGTTAGATGAATTACTAAACAATCATTATCAAATTCCCACATCATTTGGCGAACAGCTTCTACATAAGGAAGAGATTCAATATCACCAACCGTACCACCAATTTCAGTAATTACAATATCAAACTGACCGCTTTTCCCTAAAATCTGAATACGCTCTTTTATTTCGTCAGTAATGTGTGGAATAACCTGAACTGTTTTACCTAAAAATTCACCACGACGTTCTTTTTCAATGACTGATTGGTATATTCTACCAGTAGTAACATTATTTGCTTGAGAAGTAGGAACATTTAAGAAACGCTCATAGTGACCCAAATCTAAGTCAGTTTCTGCACCATCGTTCGTTACATAACATTCACCATGTTCGTAAGGGTTTAATGTACCTGGATCGATATTTATATAAGGGTCAAGTTTTTGAATGGTAACTGAATATCCTCTTGCTTGTAATAATTTTGCTAAAGAAGCTGAAATGATACCTTTTCCAAGAGAAGAAGTTACCCCCCCTGTTACAAAGATATACTTGGTAGAATTTGACATAAATTTACTTTTGTAACTACGGGGTGCAAATTTAAAACATTCAAGGGAAGGATATGAGTATTTCCAAAAATTATTTATGAACAAGTTTAAAAGGTTGTCGAAAAGCCAAAATAATACTATTCAAACAAAGAAGAATTAAAAAAGTCCGGATTTATTTCAGTAGAATCTTCGATGAAATAATAATTATCAACGTAGATATGAAAATTGGTTATGTTTTGATCAAAATAATATAAAGGGGCATATTGAATATATGGTTTAGATTTTTTGTAAATCCATTTTCCACTCGTTTTACTTCCAGTTACGAAATAACTGTAAACATGCATGTTAATATTGTGTTTTTTATTGGATTTATTTGATTGAATTGTTTTACGACAGAAATTAGTTGAATCTTCGACGAAATAAGAAATACATTTATCTTTTGTTTCATTTAACATTTGAATCTTCATCGCTTTTTTTGAAATTGCGTCATCAGTATCAGGAATCATTTCATTTAGAATTGTAGTATCAATAGATGTTGATTCAATTTTAGCTTTTAATATATCTCCTCTGGTTTTTCTGATATTAATATTTTTAATAATAGAAGGATTCTTACTTGAAATTATATTTTTGATATCTGGAGTTTTATTTGATATTACCATGCTTAAAACACAGTCAATAGGATTAGTTTTTTCACACATGAAATCTATATATGAAAATGAACTTATTTCTTCGAGAATAAATGATTTTGATGAATTTTCATAAACTTGTACTTCAATATCTGCTTTTGTATTATTGTTTTCTATTTTCAATTCTACAGAAGAAATGTTTATAATAAATTCGAATCCATCTTTTAAAGCAATGTCTTGCAATGAATTTAAATTTTTATCACTTGTTTTTTTAGAAAGAGTAATTTGAACATGTTTATTTTTATGATAATGTAAATTCTGAAGATTTTTGAATAAAAGTAGAGATACATTTTGTTCAACATTAATAGCAGTTAAGTAATTAATTAATGATTCCTTAATTTTTAATTCTAATTCTTGATTATTTACTTTGTTTTCAATGTAATAATCATTTAATTGATGTTTTTTCTTTTTAAAAGTTAAAGCGTAGTCACCATATTCCTTGGTAATTGAAGTATCTACTTTTATTTTATTTGGACTTAGAATGAGAATTTTAGTTACATAGTCAGTTTGACCTATTAATTTTAAACCAAATAAACAAATTGTAAAGAATATAAAAGTGATTTTCATGATCAAGTAGAATTTTAATGTAACACAAAAATATACTATGTGTTTGATATTTTTTAATTGTAACGTATAATTAAACTAAATATTATTTTGATTCAAACTTTGTATTTAATTACGTGTTGTATTTAGTACATTTGTGAGTAAAGAATTAAAAAAGATTGTATGAATACTTGGTTTACGGTTAAAGTTAAATATACCAAACAGTTAGAGAACGGAGAGTTTAAAAAAGTTTCAGAACCGTATTTGCTGGCAGCAATGACATTTACTGATGCAGAAGCTCGTATTTATGAAGAATTAGGTTCATTGATCCGCGGTGAGTTTAGTGTGACAAATATTGCAAGAACTGATTTTCATGATATTTTCCACTATGAAGATAGCTTTACATGGTATAAAGTAAAAGTATCCTATGAAAGTATGGATGCAGATAATGAAAAGAAAAAGAAAATTTCTCAAAATTTTTTAGTCTCTGCAAGTTCAGTAAAGGAAGCTTATGAACGAATTCATGAGAGTTTATCTACCATGTTGGTTGACTTTATCGTTCCATCTGTAACAGTTTCTCCAATTGTAGATATTTTCCCATTTAATGATGTAGCTGCTGATAAAGAAATTTCACGTAAACCTTTGGTTGAAATATCGGAAGAAATGGAAGAGCCGGTAAGTGGAAAGGGGGTTGTTTTTTCTGCATCAGGCTCTGATTTTGATGATGAAGAAATAAGCAATATAGAAGACGAATATAGCTCTGAAGAAGAATAATTCATTTTTAATTCCTTAATGCTGATTCAAAATCAATAACATAGCAATGGAAGACTTTTTAAATCAAATTCGAAACGACCATCATAATTTTGATAAAGGTCAATTGAGCGATCATATAGGAAATGATCCTTTTGTTTTTTTTCATCAATGGTTTAAAGAAGCTTTTGATGTAAAACAACCAGAAGAAAATGCATTCGTATTATCAACGGTTAGTGAAAATGGTCAACCTAGTTCAAGAATTTTGTATCTTAAGGAATTAGATGACCAAGGCTTTGTTTTTTATACTAATTACGCTTCTCAAAAGGGTGCTGAATTAAGTGTTCATCCAAAAGCATCCATGTTGTTTTTTTGGCATCAATTAGAAAGACAAGTTCGCATTGAAGGTATTGTTGAGAAAATTGATAGTGCATCCAGCGACGCTTACTTTTCAACGAGACCTAGATCAAGTAAACTAGGAGCTTGGGCATCTCATCAGAGTCAAAAATTGAATTCTAGAGATACATTGATGGATCGCTTAGAAGAATTGGCAGGTAGATATCCAGAAGAAGTTCCAAGACCACCTCATTGGGGTGGTTATAAACTAATTCCAACTCAAATAGAATTTTGGCAAGGTAGACCATCAAGATTACATGATCGTTTAATTTTTGAACGAGATTCGATTTGGTCTTCAGATTGGAAATTATTTAGAAAAAATCCTTAATGATAGAATTAGAACCAGTAATAATTACCCTTTCAAATGGTATAAGATTGGTATATATGCATACCAATTCTGTTGTTGCTCATATGGGGGTAACTGTTCTTGCAGGTTCAAGATATGAACAATCTACTGAAGAAGGATTGGCTCATTTTTTAGAGCATTGTATTTTTAAAGGGACATCTAAAAGACGTTCATTACATATTCTTTCGAGATTAGATTCAGTGGGTGGTGAATTAAACGCATACACTACAAAAGAAGAAATTTGTGTTTATGCATCATTCACAAAAGAACATACATCTAGAGCTTCTGAATTATTAGCTGACATAGTAATTAATTCTAATTTTCCAGAAAAAGAAATTAAAAAAGAAAAAGAAATCGTTTTAGACGAAATAAATTCTTATTTAGATTCCCCAAGTGATAAAATATTTGATGACTTTGAAAATTATTTATTTAAAAATCATCCACTTGGAGCAAATATATTGGGGACTAAAGAATCCGTTTCTGGTTTTACACGAGAAGATTTAATGCGATACATTAAACGTTTTTTCTTTGCGGAAAATATTGTTATTTCTTATGTAGGTGACATTTCAATTTTACGATTAACAAAGATTCTTGAAAGACATTTTAGTACATTAAAACATTCTTCAATACAAGTAAAACCAATAGAGTTTTCAGATTATCAACCTTTTAAAATACGGTCACAAGAAGCAAATTTCCAAGCTCATGCTATTATTGGTGGACTTGCACCAGGTTATAATAATGAACATCGACGTGGAATGACATTATTAACAAATGTATTGGGTGGCCCCGCATTAAATTCAAGGCTAATTTTAAGTATTAGAGAAAAGTATGGGTATACTTACAATATTGAAGCTAGTTATGCCCCCTATGCTGATATTGGATACTGGTCTATATACTTTGGAACGGATCAAAAATATTTAGAAAAAACTTTAAAACAAGTTTATAAAGAAATTCGATTAATGTGTACTGAAGCATTGAATGAAAAGCAGTTACATCAGGCAAAAGTGCAACTTAAAGGACAATTAGCTTTATCTTTAGATAGTAATTCCGGAATTATGCTTGGTTTAGGAAAAAGCTTATTACTTTTTAATCAAATTGATTCTATACAAGAGATTTACGCTGGTATAGATAAGCTTACAGTAGCAGAATTGAGAGAAATAGCATCTATTTATTTTAACGAAAAAAACATTTCAGAATTAATTTTCGAAGTTGGGGAAGAGTGATTTTACTCTTGTTTTGGTAAATTAGCTGTATATCTTGTAAATGATACGTTTTCTCCGAGCATGGAGATTAGTACATAACCTCTTACAACTATAAAATTCTTACTTTTCATCTGAATAGTTGCATCATAAGTATGACCTGTTTTTATTTGATGAATTACCCCATTTATCCATTTTTCACCATCAAAAATAAAATGCTCCATTACTTTGTAATTAAGCCACTTACTTTTAGGTAGTCCTTTTTCAGAATATTTTTCAATCCGTTTATTTTCATTTTCAAACCATCTGATTTTAGCAAAATATTGATTTTCAATTTTATACGTTTCAACTATTAATTTTTTACTTTCATCTAACCATAAACCTAAAAGGTCGTCAGACTTAACTGTTGAACCAGTTAAAAAACCTAAAAGTGTAATTAGAATTAATGTTTTCATTTTGGTGGTTTTCCTTCGTCAAATAATAGCTTGCAATTAGGGTCTAATTTTAATTGCTTTATCTTTTTTGAAGATACTAAATTTTGCGTAATAATACTATTATTAACATCAAACGTTAAAATTTCATCTGTATTATCATCAAAGAAAAATTTTATTTCTAAAGGAAAATGAAATTGTATTTTTTGTTGTTGTTTAATTTCAATTGTATATTGAAATTTTGTTGTGTTAGTAATTGTATCTATGATTAAATTTTCGTTTATCATTGAACTTAATATAGGGTGACCTGGTTGTGTAATCCAATCTTTATAAAATTGACTAAAATCTTTTTGAGTAGTTTTCTCTAATACTTTAAAAAAATCTTTACTTGATGCATTGCTGTACTGATAGGCTTCATAATATTTTTGAATTACTTTCCAAAAAAGATCTTTCCCTATTTGTTCACGAATCATGTGTAAGATCCAACCACCTTTTTGATATGCATTTGGATTTAATAAATCTTGAACATTTTGCGTTAGTGTATCTTTAAGTGGTGGTAGTGTTTTTTGAGCAAAAGCAATTACTTTTTTTCTGTCTTTTATTAATTGTTCTTGAAAAGCTTTTTTACCTAAAGATTCTTCAATGTATAAATTAGTAAGATAAGTTGCGAAACCTTCGCTTAACCAAAGATCTGACCACTCTTTTTCAGAAGCGGAATTACCAAACCATTGGTGTACAACTTCATGAGCAATTAAATCATTGATTTTTCTATCCCCTTTAATACTATTTTCATCATAAAATATACAACTAGCATTCTCCATCCCTCCATACATGGTAGTTGATTGAACATGCGCTAATTTTTCAAATGGAAATAAACCAATATTTTTCTCATAAAAATTTAAAATGCTATCTTTTAAATAGAAATCTTTTCTGCCGTTTAATTTATCTTTTGGGTAAACCCAAGTAGATGTTTCAAAATTTTTAGAGTATTTTGTTTTTTCTATTTCAAAATTAGCAATTCCTATAACCATTACTTTTGTAGGTATTGGTTTAGATGTTTCAAAAGTATGTCTTGTTAATGAAGGATTGTTTACATCAGGTAAACTTTCGATGTGTCTACCATTTGCAATGACTTGATAATGGCTAGGAGCAGTAATTTTAAATCGAACATCTGCTTTATCAGAAGGATGATCAACACAAGCAAACCAATTATGTGCACGTTGTGGCCAATTATCACCAAAGAAGGTTCGTTCATTAAACTTATTTTTACCAATGATTAAACCATCAGTAGGAATACCTTCATATTCAATTTGAAAATCAAAATAGGGAGTGTTTTTAGCTGGGGGTACAACTAAAATTCCCAAGCGATTATTTTTATGAAAAAACGGAACCGGATTTCCTTGTTCTAATACTCTGGAAACATTCATTCCGGAATTTCCATTAAAATTCGTTAGGTCTAGATATAGTGTATCAATTGATGTTGTGAACTGTGCATGGACATTCTCGATAACTTTTATTTTATTGCTTTCATCATTAACATGAATATCAATAATGTATTTTAAAATATCTGCAGGTTGTTTAGGGTATTTTTGTTGACCAAAACTTAAAAAACAACAAATAAATAAACAGAATAAAATTAAAACTCGCAGTAAAATCATAAATAATTAATTACTTAAATCAATTTTCATGATACCATCACGATCAATTGCATTCAATTTAACTTTTCTAAATTGATTAACAAAAGAAGCATCAAAAGGAGTTTTAACTTTTACGTAGTTTTCAGTAAATCCATACATCATACCTTCATCTTCTTCTGCTTCGAAAAGTGCTATTCGTTCAGAACCAATATTTTCTTCATAAAAAGCACGTTTTTTCTTATCGGAAAGAATATGTAACATTTTACTTCGTTCTTTTCGTTTTTCCATAGATACAGTTTCACCTAATTTTGGAGCACTTGTATTTGCTCTTTCTGAATATGTAAATACATGTAAATAAGAAATATCTAAACCTTGAAGAAAATTATATGAATCTAAAAACTCTTCATCTGTTTCACCAGGAAAACCTACAATTACATCAACACCAATACAACAATCTTTACGTAATGATTTGATGTGTGATACTCTTTCAGCGTATAATGAACGTTCATATTTTCTGCGCATTGCTTTAAGAATACGATCATTTCCGACTTGTAAGGGGATATGGAAATGCGGAACAAAATGAGCAGATTTTGACAAACAAAAATCTATGATTTCGTTTGAAAGTAAGTTTGGTTCAATGGATGAGATTCTATATCTATCTATACCTTTAATTTTATCTAACTCCTGTATTAATTTGAAGAAATTTTCATCGTTACCTTGACCAAAATCTCCAATATTAACTCCAGTTAAAACAACTTCCTTAATATCAGTTTTGGCAATTTTTTCAGCTTCCAAAACTGTTTCTGCGATAGTAGCATTTCTACTTTTTCCTCTAGCTAGTGGAATAGTGCAGAAAGTACAAAAGTAATCACATCCGTCTTGTACTTTTAGAAAAGATCGTGTTCTGTCACCAAAAGAAACAGAAGGAACAAACGATTTTGTTTCCTTGATATTTTTATAAGCAATGGTTGCTTCTTCTTTTTTATCAGTATTTTCTATGTATGAAATAATATCAAATTTTTCATTTGCACCTAATACTAGATCAACTCCTGGGATTTTACCAATTTCTTCTGGTTTTAATTGAGCATAGCAACCAACAATCGTTACGAAAGCACTTGGATTTGTTTTTAATGCCTTTTTAACAAGTTGCTTACATTTTTTGTCAGCATTTTCTGTTACAGAACATGTATTGATTACATATACATCTGGTGTGTCTTCAAAGTCAACTTTTGCAAAACCAGCATCTTCAAACAGACGCGCTATGGTTGACGTTTCTGAAAAATTCAGTTTACACCCTAATGTGTAAAAAGCAACTTTTTTGAATTGTATCATAGTATTACAAAAATAAGGATTATTGTGGGAAATGAAGGCAATATTACATCAACACATAATTCTAAAAGCAAGATTTTCTTCTATTTTTGTATCTATGAGAACTTGGATTCATTTTTTAAGACAAAGTCACTTTATTCGAATGGTTTTGTTTTTGTTTTTTTTCATCTTTTTAATAACTGATTTACAAGCACAAGTAACAAACACAGGACTTGTTGATACTACTGGTGGAGTAAAAATTAACAAATTAGCCATTGGGGGATATTTGGATGCATTTTATGGAGTTTGTACAGAGAAAAATGAATCACAAACTGTTCCATATTTCGTTAACATGAATCGCAATAATGAATTGAATATCAATTTAGCTTACTTAGATATCAGATATACTGATAGTAATTTTAGAGTTCGCTTTGTTCCTGGCTTTGGAACTTATATGAATGCCAATTACATATCTGAACCTGGAACCTTAAAAAATATTGTGGAGGGTTCTGTTGGTTTTCGTTTAAATAAAAAACGTGGTATTTGGTTAGATGCAGGAGTTTTAGGGTCACCATATACAAATGAAAGTGCAGTAAGTAAAGATCATTTGGTATATACAAGAAGTATTGCTCCTGAATATGTTCCATATTATCTTTCTGGAATTAAATTATCTATGCCATTTTCAAAAAAAGTAACCGGTTATTTATATGTGTTAAATGGATGGCAACAAATACTCGATTTAAATAGTTCTAAATCAATTGGAACTCAAATTGAATTTAGACCTACAGATAAACTTTTATTAAACTGGAATACATTTATTGGTGATGAACGTTCAGTTTTAAATCCAAACTATAGATTAAGAATATTTACAGATTTTTATGCTATTTATAATCCTAGTGAAAAGTGGAATTTCACTAGCTGTGTTTATTTTGGAAATCAAGAGGTAAAAACAATTACAAAATCTATCAATCAGCACTGGTGGCAAGCAAATATAATTGGAAAATATAATTTCAATAGCAAACATTCACTTTCAGGAAGGGTGGAATATTGGAAAGACCCATCACAAACAATGATTGTAAACCCAACTATTACTGGTGGTTTTTCTTTAGGTAGCGCTAGCATTTGTTACAATTTAAAAGCGAATGATCATGCACTTATTCGATTTGAAGCAAGGCAGTTTTTAAGTGATAAAAATGCTTTTTTAGATTTGGAAAAAAATCCTACTAATCAAATGTCTTGGTTAGTTGGTGGATTAACTGTATGGTTTTAGTATGTCGACATTACTAAAGGATAAATATTCTGTAGCTTTTTATGAAGGTTTCTTAAATTCACTTGAACAAGTCGGATTTGGATTAGATAAAAAACGATTTTTTGACTTACTCATGGATCCCCAATGGAAAGAAAAATCGTTGAAAGAACGCATGTATCACACCACAATGGTTTGGAGAAGTTTGTTTAACGGAACAATTGAAAATCAAGCGGAAACTATTGTTATATTGACTAAATACTTGAAAACAATTCATTCGACGGAATATAGTTTAGAGTATCTATTTTTAGCTGATTTTATATCAACTTATCTATTGGAGCAACCTGAGTTGGCTATCACTACCATAGAAACAGTTACCACTTTTACGAGTTGTGAATTTGCCATTCGTCCATTTTTAATTCGCTATCCTGGGCAATTTGAGAAACAGATGATGAGTTGGTCAATGCATACTAATGAGCATTTGAAAAGATTAGCCAGTGAAGGAATTCGACCGAGATTACCTTGGGGAGAAGTTTTACGAGCGTACGTGAAAGACCCCTCTGTGATTTTTCCAATTTTGGATAATTTAACGAACGATCCATCTGAATATGTAAGAAGAAGCGTTTCGAATAACATCAATGATATTTCAAAAACACATCCAGCGTTGGTGTTAGATTGGTGTAATGCTAAAAAATCATCAAAAAAAGAAGTGCAACAATTAATCAAACACGGATTAAGAACCCTTTTAAAACAAGGGAATTCGAAAGCGTTGGCGATTATTGGAATAAAACCAGATACCTCGATTCAGGTAAAATCGTTTGAAATCCAACAAAATCAAATTCCTTTCGACGGAGAGTTACAATTTACTATAGAAATTCAAAATACAGGCACAACTGATAAATCTGTTCGTGTAGAATATAAACTCTTTTTCAAGCGTTTGAATAAAGAATTCGGAGAAAAAGTGTTTCAGATTACCTCACAAAATATGTCTGCAAATTCTTCGTTATCAATTACTCGTAAATATTCTTTCAAACCGATAACTACACGCACGTATTATCCGGGAGAGCATTTTATTTCATTGATAGTGAATGGGGAAGAACAGGAAAGAATAGGGTTTATGTTGAATGATACTATTTAAATTAGTTTGATTTCTTATAATGCAAATTCACCAATCCAGTCTCATACGTTGTACAATCAATTAATTCGAAATCAGTTTCAATACAACCCTCACTGAAAAGTTTTATTCCATTTCCAATGGTTTTTGGTAGAATGGATATGATTATTTCATCAATGAGTTGTTTGTCAAATAAAGATTTAATTAAATGCGCACCACCAACAATCCAAGCGTTTTTAGTTGCGTTTGTTTTCCAATCAGATAGCTGTTTTTCAATATTATCAGAAACTAATGTTGTATTTTCTGTATTGATTTTAAATGCTGAATTTGAAGAAACAACCAGCGTTTTAAAATCAATATAAGGCCAATCTATTCCGAAATCTAATAGTTCTTCGTAGGTTTTTCGTCCCATTAATATTAATTCCGTTTGTTTTAACAAACTTTCATATCCGTAATCGCCCGTTTTAGGAGGATGAAAAGATGTTAACCAATCCAAATTCCCATCAGGACGAGCAATGTACCCATCCAAACTTTGAGCGATATATAAAATTGTTTTTGACATATTTTTTATTCCTCATCATCAAAAACTAAATCTGCTTCTTTTTCCCAGATTTCCATTTCGCAAGGCTTACAATTGAATTTAAGTTTGTATTCGTTTTCTCCGTGTTTTAACGTTAAAGGCTCTACCACTTTTATACCCATAGTATCACGTTGGAAACGAGCACATTTACCAAGTTCGTATTTTACACAGTATTTTGTCGTCATAACACGGGCTTTTCCAGGATCCCATTGTAATTCAAACGCTTTTTCAATTTCGGTAACTCCATGACGTTCATAGAATTTACGAGCTAATTTATTCGATACGTTATAAGTGAAATCTAAGGTAGTAACAGGATAAGGATGATTTGTTTTCGTAATTTGGAATTCTTCTCTGTGGTATTCGTTTAAACGAGTTTCGATAAGTAAATCAAGTACTTCACGACGTAATTCGTTTATTTTAGAAATAGGGAAGAACCAGTTTGCGCTTAATTCTATTTTTAAGTCATCAACGATGAAAGGCGTATTTCCGGTTTTAGCAAGGTTTTTCTCCAAGTTAGGGATAACCGTTTCTTCATTTTTAGCCAATTCTTTAGCCGATTCCATTTCCACCGAAGCAGTATGATTATCTTCATCAATAACGGTTAATTTAAAACCGTTAGTTGTTTCTGTAAGGGTTAATGAAACTCCGATTTTTCTTACCGCACTGTCTTCACGCTCTACCAAACGGTTAAATTCAGCATCCGAATTACGGTAGATTTCAGTACCTATTGCAATCTCTCTGAAAGTGTTAGGGATTACTACATTGTTTAGAACAACGTTTACTTGCATCCCATCAGCTTCATGTTTTTCGTTTAAGAAATATAATCCATCCCCGTTGTTCAATAGTTCAGCATTTTCAATCTTAAATCCTTTCCCTACAATTTCTGTGATTTTTCCAATGTATTGTCCTTGTGATTTTGGAGTGTCCCACGAACCAATTTTCTTAGTTCTGTGATTTACAAAGTAATCTGTATATCCACGATTGAAACTACGAGACATTTCAGCGTCGAAAGTATAGAAAGTTCTACCCGAAGATGATTTGATGTAATGCTCGTTATTTTCTAAAAATGAGTCTAATTTTTTACGAAGGTAGGAAACGTTGTTTTTAACATAAACGACATCTTTTAATCGGCCTTCAATTTTGAAAGATGTAACTCCTGCATCAATTAAGTTGGGTAATTGGTCGCTTAAATCAAGGTCTTTGATAGAAAGTAAGTGACTGCTTTGAATTAACGTAGTTCCCGTTCCGTCTACTAATTCATACGGCAAACGACAGTTTTGTGCACAAGAACCCCTGTTAGCGCTTCGTTCGCCACCAGCAATACTCATATAACAATTTCCACTAAATGAAACACACAAGGCACCTGAAACAAAAAATTCAAGTTCTACATCCGTTGCTTCATGTATTTCACGAATTTGATCTAAGTTTAATTCTCGTGCCAATACCACACGTTGCATTCCTGCATCTTTCAAGAATTTCACATGCTTTGGGTCTCTGTTGTTTGCTTGTGTACTCGCATGGATTACGATAGGTGGTAAGTCCATTTCCATAATTGCCATGTCTTGAACAATAAGTGCATCAACACCGATATTGTACAATTCATGAATTAATTTTCTACAATCTTCTAATTCATTATCGTACAAAATGGTATTAATAACCACAAAAACCTGCGCTTTGAATAAGTGAGCATATTTCACTAATTCAGCAATATCTTCAACAGAATTGGTAGCGTTTGAACGAGCACCATATTGTGGAGCACCAATATAAACAGCATCAGCACCGGCATTAATTGCCATCTGACCTTGCCATAGATTTTTAGCGGGAGCTAAGATTTCAACTTTCTTTTTCATAGACATTACAAAAATCTACAAAAAAAGGTATGAAAGCAAATCGTATTTGAATAAAATACTATTTAAAAAAAGAACTATCAAATAGCCATTACATTTTAAAAAATCAATAATCCAATATCTCTTAGTTCAGCACAAGTTGAACTATTAAAAAATGTTTCAAAATCACCTAAATTTTGTGATTCAAAATCGATTTTAACAGTATCTAATTTATTTATTTTTAAATTATTAAATTCATTATTTCGCAAAAATAAAAAAATCCAGTTTCCAAGTGCAGGATTACATTTAACTTGAACTTGTTCTGAAAGTGTATTAAACTGTAAAATAGATTTTTGAGTTACTTTACCTTTCTTTTTACTTTCAATTATTTTTATATTAGGCACAGGACCTATCCAAACATATCGTTTTTGTGAATTTACATCATTAAAATCCGGGTTGTCTATGCAACGTTCAATGTAATTTTTAGGAATGAGTGTTCGTGGTGTTTTAAAATCAAACCAAGTATGTAAAGGCATTTCAAAACCAATTCCATGCATGTAATTAAATAATGATTTTTTTAATCCGTCGCTAAAAAGTGAATGATCAGCTCCTGTCGGATCGTCATGTTCCAAATCATTGTTAGCAAAACTACCGTTTTCTAATCCTGTAATTTTTATCTTAAACGCATCAGGATTAAGTCCGATTGGGCTATGCGCAGTAAGTGCAAACTGATGCCAAAATCCGGATTGAACAATACCAAGTTCAAATAATTGGCGAACCATTTCCATTGAATCTATGGTTTCTTGCGCCGTTTGAGTGGGAAAACCATACATTAAATAGGCGTGAACCATAATTCCAGTCTGTGTGAAATTATCTGCTACTTTGGCAACTTGTTGTACGGTAACCCCTTTGTCAATAAGGTTTAACAAACGGTCAGAAGCAACTTCTAAGCCACCTGAAACGGCAATACAACCTGAACGAGCCAACAATCGACATAAATCAAATGAAAAACTCTTTTCAAAACGAATATTCGTCCACCATACAACCGTGAGTTTACGTCTTAAGATTTCAAGTGCTAAATCACGCATAAGCGCAGGCGGTGCAGCTTCATCTACAAAGTGAAAACCATTATTTCCAGTTTGTTCGATAAGTTCTTCAATACGGTCTACCAATAATTTAGCCGTCGCTGCTTCGTATGTTTTTATATAATCTAGAGAAACGTCACAGAAGGTACATTTTCCCCAATAACAACCATGAGCGAGCGTTAATTTGTTCCATCGACCATCACTCCAAAGTCGATGCATGGGATTGGCTAATTCTATAACTGACAAGTATTTTTTAAGTGGAAGGTCTGTATAATCAGGTGTTCCAACATCTTTTTGTTTGTAATCACCTTCAGTTGCGCCGTTGTAGTATGTAACTTCGTTTTTAATACAAGTAAAGGTCCGTTTCAGCTTTTCGATTGGTCTTTTTCCAGCTAAATGCTCAAGCAAGTTCTGTAATGGTCTTTCTCCATCGTCTAATGTAATAAAATCAACGAATTCGAAAACCCTTGAATCTTTTAATGATCTTAATTCAGTATTGGCGTAGCCACCACCAAGAGCCACTTTTATTGTTGGATAATGTTTTTTTATCCACTGACCACATTTGAACGCACTATATAAATTACCAGGAAATGGAGCAGAAAGTGCTACTAGCGTTGGATTTTCAGAATTAATTAAATTAGCTAGTAAATCTATCGTTATCAAATCAATATGAGAATTTTTATTAATCAACGCTTTATGTAGTTGATCAAAGGTAGAAGCTGATCTTCCAAGTCTTTCAGCATAACGACTAAATCCAAAATAAGGATCAATAGCTTCGATGATTAAATCTGAAATATCTTCCAAATATAAGGTTGCAAGGTGTCTTGCTTTGTCACGAATACCAATGGTTCCGAAAGCCCACTCTAAATCTTCTAATTGTTCAAAACGAGATGCTTCGGGTAAGTAGTTTCGTTCGCAAATTAAATAGGCCAACGTAGGATTTGTGTCATGTAAAAAAGCAATAACCGTATCAATGGTTTGTAAATAGGTATCTTGTAAATCAATGATACGTTGACTATTGTCTGAAAGAGTGTTTTTTTTTGTTTCTGCTTCCTTAAAAATAGTCGTTAATCCTTTGCTAGAAAAAAGTCTAAGAATTACTTCAATCCCTAAATCAACTTGAAAAGATGGAATATTTAGTGTGTTTAGAAACCCTTTCAGATAGGCTGTTGCTGGATACGGTGTATTCAACTGTGTGAAAGGCGGTGTGATAAATAAGACTTTCTGTTCCAATAGTTCGTTATTTGAATTCAAATATCGAGAATATTATAAATAATTCGGTAAATAAAGGAAAATTAATCTTTTTTAAGGGTGAAATAGATAACTTCGCGAAAGTGTTTTTAATACATTTATTACCATGATAGACGCTTCATCTTTGATTACTGAAAAATTCCCAATAGGTTCAAAAAAAATTACCTTATCTGAAGGTTTTTCTGTCTTTCCAAAGGAATTGTTTAAATATAAAGAAACACTTGAAATCCTTGATTTATCGAAAAATAACCTATCATATTTACCTGATAATTTTACGGAGTTCAAAAAATTAAAAATCGTGTTTTTTTCAGAAAATAATTTTGAAGAATTTCCATCAGTTTTAGCTGAATGTCCTTCTTTAACTATGGTTGGATTTAAATCAAACCGAATTAAATCTATTCCTGAAAATGCCTTCCCAAAACATTTACAATGGTTAATACTAACTGATAATCAGATTGATTTATTACCAAATAGTATAGGAGATTGCTACTTACTTCAAAAATGTGCGTTATCTGGAAACAAGATTTCGAAATTACCTACAACGATGCAACATTGTACTAATCTTGAGTTATTGCGTATTTCAGCAAATCAATTACAAGAAATTCCCTTTTGGTTGGTGAATTTACCAAAGCTTTCTTGGTTGGCTATTGATGGGAATCCATGTTCTGTAAAGCGTGATATGTCTCAAGTAAGTATTGAATTCATTGATTTTAAAGATCTTGAAATTCAAAACAAAATAGGAGAGGGCGCTTCTGGGGTTATTTACAAGGGAGTGTTTACATTTACGAACGAACCTGTTGCAGTTAAAATATTTAAAGGAGATGTAACAAGTGATGGGTATCCTATTGATGAATTGGAAAATTGTTTAATAGTCGGTCGTCATGAACATATAGTTCCTTTAAAAGGTAGAATTGTTAATCATCCTGAAGGTAAAGAAGGAGTTATTATGGATTTTATACCAACAGAATTTAGTACATTGGGATTGCCTCCTAGTTTTGTTACTTGTACAAGAGATGTTTTTGAAAATGGACAAAAGTTATCATCAAAACAAGTATTTGAAATCGCATTATCAATAGCTAAAGGTGCTGCGTTTTTACACCAACAAGGAGTAATGCATGGCGATTTATATGCACACAACACCTTGTTTCATAAGGAATCGGGATTTTCATATTTAGGAGATTTTGGTGCATCAACTCATTATGAAAAGAATAATTTATTTGCTTCGTATTTTGAACGTTTAGATGTACGTGCTTTTGGTTGTTTAATAGATGATTTGATATCAATTACGATCCAAGACGTTTCAAAAAATAAGTTTACGATTATCAGAGATCTTTGTTGGAATGAGAATGTTTTCGAACGTCCAAGTTTTAAAGAGTTAATTCAAAAGTTAGAGAATTAATTTATATTCCTCCAGCTTTTTTAACTAATTCTAATGCGACTTGTAATTGTTCTTCTTGTGTGTAGTTGCTATTATCTAACAAAATAGCATCTTCCGCCTGAATCAGAGGACTTTCTTCTCTTGTAGAATCTAAATGATCACGTTCTTCAAGATTTTTTCTAATATCTTCTTTTGAAACAGTATTGTTTGTCTGATAAAGTTCTAAATATCTTCTTTCCGTTCTGATTTCTGGAGAAGCTGTTATAAATAATTTTAATTCCGCATTAGGAAAAACAACAGAACCTATATCTCTTCCATCCATAACAACCCCACCTTTAATGCCCATCTTTTGTTGTTCTTCTACCAATTTAGCGCGCACTTCCTTTATAGCTGCAATTTTACTAACTAACTGACTTACTTCCATTGTTCGAATAAAAGGCT
Organism: Flavobacteriia bacterium; assembly: GCA_947464135.1. Classification (GTDB taxonomy): domain Bacteria; phylum Bacteroidota; class Bacteroidia; order Flavobacteriales_D; family Crocinitomicaceae; genus CANHVK01. Next base: position 40,558 of record CANHVK010000006.1, read on the forward strand.
CAACAAACTCCTTATTTAATTGAACTTCAAGCTTTCCGGAAATTTGATTTTTATCAAAATGAATATCAATTTTTGGTAATACATCAATAATTTCGAGAGTATTGATTTCATTATTATGAACCAAATTATTTCTCAAACAATATAGTGCAACGGATCTATACATTGCACCTGTATCAATAAAAATATAATCTAATTCTTTAGCAATTGCTTTAGCTAATGTACTTTTTCCACAACTAGAAAATCCATCAATTGCTATTGTAATTTTTCTTGAACTCATTATCACGAAAATAATTTAGGATATTTTAAAGGATTGACTTCGTGCATCATTTCCATTACTTTTTCTACAATATCCTCTAAATTTGGTTTAGAGAAATAATCACCATCAGTTCCATAAGCTGGTCTATGGTCTTTAGCTGTTAATGTTTGCGGAGCAGAATCTAATGAGAAATATGCTTTTTGTTCCACAAGAATCTTATCTAACATATAACCACATGCTCCACCACTTACATCTTCATCTATTAATAATAAACGATTTGTTTTCTCCAAGGATGATTTAATAATATGATTTATATCGAATGGTAATAAAGTTTGAACATCAATTAATTCAACTGAAATTCCAAACTCTTTTAGAACACCACACGCTTTCTCGCATATATTGAAAGTTGAACCATATGATACAATGGTAATATCAGTACCTTCAAGAACGATTTCAGGAATACCAATCGGTGTTTTAAATTGACCAAAATTTGTTGGTTTACGTTCTTTTAGTCTATATCCATTTAGTGGTTCTATTACTAACGCACAATCGTCGCTTTGCAATAAAGTATTATAAAAACCTGCTGCTTTTGTCATGTTTCTTGGAACACATACAACCATTCCACGTACAGAATTAATAATCATCCCCATAGGACTTCCTGAATGCCATATACCTTCCAGACGATGACCACGTGTACTGATAATCAAAGGAGCTTTTTGTCCACCTTTTGTACGATATTGAAGCGTTGCTAAATCATCTGACATGATTTGAAGAGCATAAATCAAATAATCTAAATATTGTATTTCTGCTATGGGTCTTAATCCACGCATTGCCATACCAACCCCTTGACCAATAATAGTATTTTCACGAATTCCAGTATCAAATACGCGAAGTTCTCCAAAAGCTTCTTGTAATCCCTCACAACTTTTATTTACACCACCAATACCACCAACATCTTCACCAAAAATCAATGTTTCAGGATATTTTTCGAACAGCGTAAAATAGTTCTCTTTCAAAATCAGACGACCATCAGTCATTTCAACGTCTTCGTTATAAACAGGTAGCACTTCTCTAACAGCAACAGACTGTAGGTCAGATTGTGAATATATATGTGAAGAGTATCGTTCTTCTAAATGACTTAATTGTAATTTAATCCAATCTCCAAGAAGTTTTTTACAGGAAATGTTTTCTAACGCAATTGTTCTCAAAGAACCACGAATAATTGCATACACATCTTTGCGCAATAAATCCTTTTCTTTAGTTAAGCGATCAATATCAGCTTGAATTTTATCTTTGTGTTGCGTCTCATTCATCACTTGATTTAAAATGATCAAAACGCCATCTATATCTTTTTGAATATCATCACAAAAATCTTTCCAAGCTTCATTTTTGAAGTTTTTAACATCTTCTTTTGCTTGCTTTTCTATTGTATCTAATTCATCAATTGTAGCGATTTTTTCACCATCAGCGTCAAATTGAATAATCCATTCTTTGAATTTTTTTATGCAATCAAAATCTTTTTCCCATTGTAATCTTTCAGCATCTTTATAGTGTTCATGTGAACCAGATGTAGAGTGACCTTGTGGTTGATTTACCTCTTTTACATGAACTAAAACAGGAATTCTTTCTTCTCGCACAATTCGCGCAGCTTCTTCATATGTCTCAACCATATGAACATAATCCCATCCTTTTGTAACTAAAATTTCAATTCCAGGTTTTTCATTCGTTCTTTTTAATCCTGCAAGCGCTTCTGATATACTTCCTTTAGTCGTCTGTTTTGAAGTAGGTACAGAAATTCCATAACCATCATCCCAAACTGACATTAAAATAGGTAATTGAAGTACTCCCATTGCATTCATTGATTCCCAAAATACACCTTCAGAAGTAGAAGCATCTCCAATAGTTCCAAATACAATTTCATTTCCATCATTTGTAAATTTCTGAAAATGAGAATTCGATTTTAAAGAAGGGTGTTCTTTATAAACTTTGGAAGCTTGAGCAAGTCCTAACATTCTTGACATTTGCCCAGCTGTTGGTGAAATATCTGAAGCAATATTGTAATGTTGCATAAGATCTACCCAATGTCCGTTATCATCAATATTTCTTGTACAGAAATGACCTCCCATTTGTCGTCCTCCAGAAGTAGGTTCCAAATCAACATCAGCATGCGCATATAATCCTGCAAAATATTCCTTGATAGTCAATTCACCCAAAGCAAAAACCATTGTTTGATCTCTGTAATACCCTGATCTAAAGTCACCTTTTCTAAATTGTTTTGCAACAGCAAGTTGAGCTAATTCTTTTCCGTCACCGAAAATTCCGAATTTTGCTTTACCTGTTAGTACTTCACGTCTTCCTAAAAGCGAAGTTTCTCTTGAAAGACAGGCTAATTTATAATCATTGAGAATTTGACTTTTAAATGTATCAAAATCAACATTTTGGTTTTCAGTTTGAACAAGGTCTTTTGACATACAACATAATATAGTTCTTTTACAAATATAGTGAAATCAGTTTTAATATTTTAACAAAAAAACTATACTCAGCAGATATTATTGTGAATATAAAAGTCAAAAAAGTGAATCATTACAAATTAAGATTTGATAACTTGTAGCAAAACCACTAAATATTCCAAGTGCTCCATTTGAGATGTTTGAAGGAACATTTATTGGAGAAGAAAAAGGACTTCCACCTGAATTAATTTGAGCATATTTGTTACTGAAATATTTATATGCCGTCGAATTTATCGTAGAAAATTTGATCACCACAGTATCATTTCTTTTATAAAGTCCTTTTTCATTTTCAGGAAGTGATTTATCAAAAGATGTTCTTGGATTTTCAAACCAAAAATTAAACTTTTTACCATTAAAAAAATTATCATCAAAAACTGGATTTCTAGGTCTGTAAAATCTCGTGTCTGCGTTTTGATTATTTCCAGTCTTAATTCTCAATACCTCCCAAAAGTAGGAATCACCAATGGCTGCAGGGTCTGATAATTTAGCATATGCAAAACCAAAATTTGGGGTAGATTTTTCAGGCTTCCAATAAACAGTATCAAGTGGAATCGATGTAGGAATCGATGTGTTTGCAGAATATTTTTTTCCTTTATAGTGAATTGTTATGGTATAATTTGTGTTTTCTCTTCCAAAAAACAAAGGATTTAAAGTTGAATAGGCACAAAATTTAAACTTTTTTAAATAAAATGATGGGATTCCAAAAACGTATGCCCCAAGTTCTTCATAACCTGTTGGAATATCTGAAGAACAAACTGTTTGTAAAGTATCAAAATTGATTCCATCTGAAATTGTAATAACTGCATCTGAAATATATGAACCAAACAAACTGTCTAATGAGTTTTCTTCAAAAATATTTCTATTTGTTGTTAATAAAATAAAAGGTGGAAGTCCTGTTTCAATTCTTCCATCAACGACGAGTTTTTCTTCATAACCTGGAATATCTAGAATGATATCTTTTTGACAACCAATAAATATGGTGGTTAAAAGCAAACAAGCCCAAAGAATAGATTTATATTTTAAAATGAGAAATTCCATGTGATACTCGGTATAATTGGAAATAATGTGACTTGTCTTAGAGTCATTTTAAATGTTCCTTGTAATGCAAAACCATCACCCTTAAGATAAATAAAAAATGGATTGGGATAATTATATATATTGTAAATTGAAAAATTCCAATTACTTCTAAATTTTTTAGTCACATCTATTTCTTCTCCAATAGATTCGACATATTTCTTTTTAGTAGGTTTGTCGTATAAGGTTAGGGAAATATCTAGTCGTTGATAAGATGGCATACGTGATGAATTTCGAGCGAAATAATCAAAAAGTATATTCTGTTCCTGAATATACCAACTTGATGGTAAAGTAAATGTATTTCCAGTAGCAAATACAAATACGGCACCTAAATTCCATCTTTCATTAAATTTATAATTACTAACAAAAGTTAAATCGTGTCTTCTATCGTATTTTGAAGGGAAACGATCTGGTTGAATGTCTGGGAAATAACGATCAGATTTAGCTAATGTATATCCTATCCAACCCGTCCATTTTCCAGTTGTTTTTTTTATAAAAAATTCAATTCCTTTACTAATGCCCGAACCGAAAACTAATATATTATCAACGTTGTCTTTGATATTATCTGATGGTAGTGCACCTGGTTTATACTCAATAAGATTATTTACTGATTTGTAATAAATCTCAACTGAAGTTTCTAATTTGTCATCAAACCAATTTTTAAAATAACCAATTGAAGCTTGATATCCGGCTTGTGGTTTAGCTACATCGGTTGTTGGAAACCAAATATCGGTTGGTAAAGACAATGAACTAAGAGAAGTTAAGTGAACATATTGATAATGATACGTATATCCTGCTCTAATAATTCCTTTATTTTTAAATTCATAGCTTATTGAAATACGTGGTTCAAATCCACCATACGGCTTGATTATTTTATTTTTAGAATAATTAAAAGTGTCAATAACATTTCCAATACCATCTTTAACAAAACGTTGAAATGGTCCCACGAATTGAAACATACTATAACGTAGACCTGCGTAAAGTTTTAAATTAGGTTGAATGAAATAATCATCTGAAATATAAAGAGCGCTTTCATGACTAAATAATTCTGGGTTGTTTCCTGGAGTAAATTCCGTTTCCCCTTGTTTTGCGCTAATTGATGATGGGGTAAATTTATGGAATATATAATCAATTCCAGTACGCATTGTATGTTTATCATTTGGTCGCCATATTAGACTAGCTTTTTGTCCATAGTCAAAAATTCCTGAACTTAATTTGATAGAGAAATCTGTTTGTTCAGATCCGAATGAAAAATTATAACGAGTGTAATAGGTGGTTGTATTCAGTTGTAACTTTTCTTTGATTTTATAGTTCCATTTCAATGCTGTAAGAAAATTACCCCAAGGAATTTGAACATTAAATTCATCAGTTTTATTGACGTATTGAAACCTATCAATTCCATTGTAAAGAACAAACTGAAGATTCTGTTTGTCTGTTAGTTTGTAATTTGTTTTTATGTTAAAATCATAAAAAAAATAAGATGAACCGTAAAATTCAGAAGTTTTTGGTATAAAAGGTTTTGTTAAAACATCAATATAAGTTCTTCTTCCAGCAATCATAAAACTTCCTCTTTTTTTATGGAAAGGAGTTTCTATTTCCAAACGGGAAGAAATCAATCCTATTCCACCATTCATTTTTAATCTTTCAGAATTACCTTCATTTGCAGTGATTTCAAGTACTGAAGACATTCTTCCACCGTAATAAGCAGGCATTGATCCCTTTATTAAATTAGCACTTTTTACTGCATCACTATTAAAAACTGAGAAAAATCCAAATAGGTGAGAAGCATTATAGATGGGAACGTCATCGTATAAAACCAAATTTTGATCAGGACTACCACCACGTACATAAAATCCTTGTCCACCTTCACTGACGGAAGATACTCCTGGTAGTAATTGTATAGTTTTTAAAATATCCGCTTCACCCATAAATGATGGTAATGTTTTTACCTCACTCATTGAAATTTCAATTTGACCTAATTTTGGATTTTTAATATCATTCGTATTTTTCTTTTTAATTACAACTTCTTTTAAACTATTAATTTGTCGTACTAATTCTAAATCAATATTCGTATTTGAATGTATATCAATCTGTTTCTTAATAGAATAATGACCAGGTGATTTTACTTCAATGGTAACTACACCTTCTTTAATCGTTGTATAAAAAAATCCAGATAAATCACATTTTAAATTTATATTACCTGGATTTATTTTTATTATAGCAACAATACTATCTGGATTTTCAGGTGTAAGGATAGTACCAGATAATGTAAATGATTGTTGAGCCCAATTATGAATGGGTAAAAAGAGACACCAAAACAAGGCGATTAGAAATGTCTTGGTCAAATACTTCATTATCTGCTTCCAAAGATAGTGCTGCCAACGCGAATCATTGTACTACCGTGTTCTATTGCAATAGCATAGTCACCACTCATACCCATAGAAATTTCTTTGAATTCAGGATTAAACTTGAAATAATGGCTTTTTATAATTTGAAAATAATCGTGAAGAGTTTGAAATTCAGAACGAATTATATCTTCATCTTCTGTAAATGAAGCCATTCCCATAATACCAACAATTTTGATATTATTGAAAGATAAAAATGAATCTGACTCTAATAATTCTTTAACTTCACCAAAAGAAAAACCAAACTTTGTTTCTTCTTTAGCAATATGAAATTGTAGTAAACAAGGAATAATTCGATCGTTTTTCAAAGCTTCCTTGTTTACTTCCTTTAATAATTTCTCACTGTCTATCGAATGTATTAACGAAACAAATGGTGCTATATATTTTACTTTATTGGTTTGTAAATGACCAATTAAATGCCATTGAATATCTTTGGGTAATACTTCGTGTTTTGCAGACATTTCCTGCACTTTATTTTCGCCAAAAATACGTTGACCTGCATTATATGCTTCTATAACATCTTCTACAGGCTTTGTTTTAGAAACAGCTATCAACGTTACATCCTTAGGTAAATTGGAATGAAACTCTTTTATTTTTTCAGCTATCATGATTCAATTTCATAAATAGTTAAACCACTTCTTAATTTTGGCTCCACATAAGTAGATTTTGGTGGCATAATCCCATTGTTATCAGCAACGCGTATCACTTGTTCCATCGTAACTGGAAATAACAAAAAACCAACTGCTGATTTTCCTTGTTTGATAGGTTCTGTTATTGCATCAATGCCCAAATTACCAGGAATGAAGTGAATTGATTCATTGGTTTTTAAATCTTCTATACCTAATATTGGTTTTAAAATATAATTAGTTAGTATTTCAGCATCTAAACAAGCTACAGGGTCAGTGTTATTTATTATTTCGTATTTACAAGTAAGTTCATACCAATTGTTTTTGAGATTCATTACAATTTGGTGTTCTTTATCAGGGTGTTTAGCTGATTCAATTTCTTTAACATCAAAAGTATGATGCAATTTTAAAAGAAATTCTTCAGTAGTTAATTTATTTAAATGATCTACTAAACGATTAAATTCAAGAATATTCATGCGTTTTTCGTCCATAAAAAAGGCAAGAAAATAGTCATGGCTTTCATCTTGAAAGCCTTTAATTTTATTTTTTTCAGATGCCAATCGGGAAGATGAAGCACTTCTATGATGACCATCAGCTATATAGGTAGCTTGAATTTTTTCAAAAGCTTCTTGAATAGCAATTTGGTGTTTTTCTGAAACAATCCAAAGTTCATGTTTAATCCTGTCAGTTGTAGAGAATTCTATTTCAGGTCTTTCGATAATTATCTCATCGTAAATAGCTTCTAGGGTAGGGTTGTGTGGATAAGATAATAGTACTGGTTCTGCATTATACCCAACAATATTTAAATAATTTGTAAACATGGATTCTCTACTTGTAAGTGTAGCTTCATGTTTTTTAATTAAATCATGTTGATATTCTTCAATACTTGCACCGCCTATTACTCCAATAAATTCATGAGTAGGAGTTGATTGTTTATAAATATAGAGCGAAGGTTGTTTATCTTGTACTAATATCCCATCTGAAATAAACTCATTGTATTTTTTTCGAACTAGTTCAAATCGTTCTTTTGAGTTTGGTGCTGTTTTAGTTGATTTATCAAATTCTGGGTGAATAATACGAATAAAAGTATATGGATTAGATTCTAATCGAGCTTTTAAGACTGTTTTAGAATAGGAAGAAACAGGTTTTGTAACCACCAGGTGCGCTTTGTCTCTGGTTGGACGAATTGCTTTGAACGGTTTGATTTTTGTCATAACTGAAAATAGTCTAATACGAATATAGAAAAAAAGAACACTGAATTTTCAATCGCGTTAGTTTAAATGTAATTTTATGTTCGAAATAAAGAAGATCTAGATGTTTAAAAGTGAGAATAGAGTAGGGCAAAGAATTATGTTACTTTTGTTTCCTTTTTTTACGTTTTTCACACTCAAATTAGATTCTAATCAATTCACTAAATATTCAAATGACGGACAATTTTACCTTAATTATATTGTATTGATATTTACTATTTTAATGTGGTATTTTTCTGGTAAACAATTAAAGAAATTAATCATTCTAATGATTTTTTTATCTTATATTGGTGAGTTAATTTTCTGTAAATTATTAGGTTGGTATTCCTACAGATTAGGGAATATTCCTTTATATGTTCCTTTGGGACATGCCATAGTTTTTGCTTCGGGATACATATTATCAGAAATAGAATTTCTTAAAAGAAATGATAAACTAGTTAATTCAATGTTTAAATTGTTTTTTAGTATCATGTTTTTACTCCTTTTTTTCATAGGTGGAGATTTATTTTCATTGATTTCTGGTATTTTATTTTTTTTATTAATTAAACGAAAAAAATGGCAATCACTTTATTTTTACATTGCTTTGTGTGTGATTTTCATTGAACTTGTTGGAACTTATAATGGTGCATGGAAATGGAAACCTATTCTTTATGGTATAATTAAAACCTTGAATCCACCTATTGGCGCAGTGTTTTTTTATGCAGGTGGAGATGTATTGTTGGTTAAGCTCGTTCAACTTTACGATAAAATACATGTTAATTATTCTATTAAAAACAAATAGAAATCATATATTTAAAAAAATATTCAATTTAATTTTGTCTCAAACAATTTAGATCATTATGAAAAAAATAGTATTAACCTTATTACTTGGTTTGACAGTTACAGGTTTTTCTCAAGGAATTAAGTACCCAAAAAATGATACAATCAGATATATAGTAAAGAATGAAATACCACGTTTTTTTTCTGGAACTTTCTGGACAGGTGTTGAATTTCCATTAAAAAATAAAAAATCAATTTATGTTTCAGGAATTGCCACATATGGGTCCAATTTTGATTCTGAAAGACAATTAATTGGTTATGGTGGTGAATTTCAATATAGAAGTTATCTTGGTAAAGGTGATTTTAATACAAACTTTCCTATTTACATGGCAGGTCAATTAATGTATCGTCACATTGATAGATATACCCGAACTACTAATTATGTTAATGATCCTGATACTTTTATTTCTACACCAGTGTATACAGAAGGAAAAGATGCTTTTAATGTATATTATGCTGGTTTATTGGTTGGTTGTCAGGTTTTCGTAAATCAAATATTCACGCTTGATTTAAACTTTGGAGGTGGTATAAGATTATCACAGATCGTTGGTGAGAAATCATTTACTAAATACAAAGATATTGTCAATTTAGATTATTCTGGAGTTGTTCCAAGAATTGGTGTTGTTATTGGTATTATTCAACATTAAAAAATTAGGATACTACTTCCAGAATATATATCCCTTGTTTAAAACATGAAAACCAATAAAATAAGTATCATTTTTTTTATTCTTTTTTCATTGTGTGCGAAAAGTCAAGAAAAGACACGTTTCGTAAATTACAAATGGGATTTATTTAGAGCAGTTCAGGGTACAATTCAATTGTCCAGAGAACAATCGATTGGTGAAAAACATACCTTGAACATTGGTTTGATGGGTACATATGCATCTACTAGAGGATTGGCTAAACCTTATTTGAAAGCTCAAAATTTCGAATATAAAGATCCATCATCCACTGTAATTTATGGTTTAGAAAATGTTCAGGTTTTAGGAAGTGGTGTAAATATTCAACTTAGGAAATACTTAGGAAAAAGTCCAGTGGTTGGCTCTGGTTTTTATTTGACACCAGAAGTATTTTATCGTTTTTTAAATTTAGAATCAGAAGTTTATAATTCTGTGAAATCTTCAAGTGAAACCATACGAAGGGCATTAAACTTGGGGTATATAGGTTATTCATTGGGGTATCAAAAAATATTAAGAGAAATGTTATCCATTGATAGTTATATAGGTGGAGGTTTTTTCTTTAGCAAATACGACGATCAATCCAAATTAACTAAATACAGAAATTCATATCAGGTTGACTACACTGGGTTTTATCTAAATATGGGAATCTTAATTGGTATTGTAAGATAGCATGTCAAAAGTTCTGATTATTGGTTTTGTATGGCCTGAACCTACATCTTCCGCCGCAGGTGTACGAATGATGCAATTAATACATTCATTTTTAGATCAAGGGTTTGAAGTACATTTTGCGACACAAAGCCAAGATAAAACCTACGCTTTTGATTTAAATTCGCTGGGTATCACAACACATCCTATTGAAGTAAATAATTCTAATTTCGATTCGTTTATTATCGAACTATCCCCTGATATCGTTTTATTTGATCGCTTTATAATGGAAGAACAATTTGGTTGGCGCGTTGCTGAAAATTGTCCAAATACTTTACGAATACTTGATACAGAAGATTTACATTTTTTACGAAAAGAAAGACAACAACAATTAAATAAATCCAACGCTGAAGAATCATCTTTTTCAGAAATTGCTAAACGTGAAGTTGCTTCTATATATCGCTCAGATTTAACTCTTATAATTTCAGAAGTTGAAATTGAATTATTATTAAATAAATATCAAGTACCATCTGAACGATTGCTTTATCTTCCTATGTGGTCAGAAATTTATGATAGCTCAAAATCATTTGAAGAAAGATTTCATTTTATGTTCATTGGTAATTTTATGCATGAACCTAATTGGGATGCTGTTCGTTTTTTGAAAAATGATATTTGGCCTAAGATTCGTCAAAAATTACCAATTACTGAGCTTCATATTTATGGAGCATATCCTTCAGATAAGGTTTTTCAGTTAACGAATGAAAAAGAAGGTTTCATTATAAAGGGAAGAGCGGATACAGTAAATGAAATATGCCAACAATATAGGGTGATGCTTGCGCCATTACGATTCGGAGCTGGAGTTAAAGGGAAATTTATTGATGCTATGCGCAATGGGTTACCTTCAATAACAACACCATTAGGTTCAGAATCAATGTTAGAAACATCAAGCTGGCCAGGTTTTGTTTCGAATAATTCAGAAGAAATCATTTCTAAATCAATAGAGATATATTTAAACAAAGAATATTGGAATGATTTAAGTAGAAGTGCACTTTCTATTCATAATGAAAAGTTTACAGCGCAAAATTGGCCTTTATTATTTATTGAAAAAGTAAACGAATATAAAATCAATTTAAGACAAATTCGTAATAGAAATTTCACAGGTGCAATGTTGATGCATCACACAGTTCAAAGTACAAAATTTATGTCTAAATGGATTGAATTAAAAAACAGATCATAATTTGGTTTGTTTTTAAACTCCAAATATGAAACTTGTCTTAGTTTTTTTATGTTTTCACAAATTATCTTAATTAAAACGAATTACTAAAAATCATTCGTAAATTTGTAAATGATTATCGGGGCCGTACCTGGATTTGACAGCATAAGCGATAGTTAAGTGTAAGCATGTAGAGCGTTGAGGTGGAGCTCTATAATATCCTGTCTCAAACAATAACTGACAATACGTCATACGCACTTGCTGCTTAATCAATTAGATTGTTTAAGCTTAATCTCAGCTGAAGTATAGTAGGCGAGACAAGTTCCCTCTCCAAAGCTTTTGTCTTTTGGGCTTGGAAATCGAGGGAATCATTTTAAAAAGGCTGGTGTCAACCTTGCTTCGTGGAAGACATAAGATCTTAGAAGATAAGTTGTATTTAGGGTGTTTTTGTCCGGCTTACAATCGAAAATCAATCAAAAACTAAACATGTAGAAGCCTTGAAAATTCTATGTTTGGACGAGGGTTCGATTCCCTCCGGCTCCACGAAAAGGATTTAAAAAAAGCGTAATTATTTGATTTAAAATAATTACGCTTTTTTTTTTCTAAATATTAGGTTTGTATTTTCTGGTTCAAGTCTACTTTACAATTATTTTATAATAAAGACGTAAATTCTTACAAATTGTAATCTCTTACAAAATACTGAATCAATTATCAGAAGGATTCAAAGGGAAAGTAGTATATAATTCGAATTTTTTACCAAGCTTTGAAATAAAGTATTTCCAAGGATCGTCCATTTGAGTATTCATAATCTCATAGATATTGTCAACTTCAGCAACTATCCACGCATTATCTTCAATCTCGTATTTTAATTGTTCAGGATCCCACCCAGCATAACCAAGAAAAAAACGAATTTGATTGTTCTCAAAATGGGTGTCATTGATCACTTTAGTTAGCTGATCGAAATCACCACCGATAAAAATCCCATCTTTAAGTTCAATGCTATCATTTAATTCATTTCCTAAGGTATGAAGAAAATAAAGGCTTTCTGTTTCGACAGGTCCACCAAGGGTTAACCTAGTTTTTAATTCTGGAAAATCAGGATTTAATTCGTTTATATCTATTTCAACATATTTATTTAAAATAAACCCAAAACTTCCTTCTTTAGAGTGTTCGCATAGATACACAACAGATCTTTCAAAATATTCATCACCAGTAAAAGGGTCAGAGATTAATACTCTTCCTTTTTTAGGTTCTAAATCTGTTTCAAAAGTGATGTCTAACACGTAAAAATAAATTAAGCTACAAAAATAATCAAATTATAAACTGAATATGAAGTGCAATTCATAATTTATAAGTTACCATTAATAATTAGAATTTATAATTCATTCCTACACTCGGTAAAAAAGGAAATTGATAAATCCTTTCATTTGTAATTCTGTTAATATAGAACAAGTTATTTCTATTATAAACATTCGTAACACCCAGAATCAATTCAAGATTTTGTGTTTCTTTTATTTTGAAATTTTTCTTTATTGTAATATCCAATCGATGATAGTAAGGAAGCCTTCTACTATTAAAATCGCCCAATATCAATGATACTTCTTTTGCATTACTAGTAGTTACATCAGTTGTTAATCCAGCGGAAAGATTTTCTTTTTGATACACACCAACAGTTGGAGTAAAAGGCAAACCTGAACCTAGATTCCATCGTATATTAAACTCAAATGTTTTTTTAGCATCAAGCATAACACTAGATACAAGATTGATATTATTTCTTCTATCAAATATGGGATAATAGGAGTTTAATCCATCCCATCTTAGGGATTTACTCCAAGAATAGGCTGCCCAAAAATAAAGTCTACTTAGATTGTATTTCAGTAAGACATCAAAACCATATGATTTTCCAGTTTCAATGATAAAATCTTTTTTATAAATATCTGCAATATCATTATTTTCATCATCATACATTTTATTTTGATTGATATTACTTATTTGTGGGAAATATTTATAAAAACCTTCAATATTAAGATCTAATTTTTTTGCTATGTCTATTTCTGCCCCTAAAACAGCATGCCAAGCATATTGAATTCCATTAGAAATATTTTTAGTATTACCATCTTCTAATGTGATAGAAGATGGTACACTTTTAGGAGCGGTTAGGATACCATTAAACAAATTAACCATATCACGGTCTGAAGAAATGGAAGTTAAATTTTGAGAATAACGACCTCCTGCAAATTTCAAGCGAAATTTTTCAAGTGCATTGTACTTTATTGCCAATCTTGGTTCTGGTGATATAACACTTAATCTGGAATAATTTTGTATACGAATTCCAGGTTGGAAAATTAATTTATTTAGTATGAGTTTATAATTTAAATATGTTCCAATTTCGAATGTAAAATTTTCATCAGTTATTTCTCGATTTGTTATATTAAAAGTCTTGTAATTCGTACTATTTCCTCCAATAGTTATTCCAGCATCCAATTGACTTTCATTTTTTAAGAAATAAGAGAAATCAAAACCAAGTTCTCCATTTTTAATTGAGCTTGATCTTGGAGCTGCATTTTGTTCTTGAAAATCGATATTGTAAGTCGAACCATTTACATGTCCTTTGATAAAAACACCAGAACTTCCTGGAATAACAATAAAATTCATTCCTGCACCGTTTTGTTGCCAGGTTAAATTGGCTAAATCTGTATAATTCACTTGGTCAGTATTTTTAAATCCAAATAAATTCAGTTTTGAACCGTCATCAGCATTTAACGTTATCTTTCCATAAAAATCGTTAAACTTATATGGCATTCCATTTCCGTTATTTATGTTTTTATACAATTTAGGAGATGTGTAATCTATAATACTTTGTTTGGTTGAAAATATATAAGAGCCAGAAGCTAACTCGCTATCATTCTTCTTTTTTCCTAAAGGTCCTTCTACAACTAATTTCCCCATGAATGGACTCACAGATAGTTTGGTTGAGAATTTACGTCTATTCCCATCTCTGTACGAAATATCCATAATAGATGATATTCTACTCCCATATCTTGCATCAAAACCACCGGTATACACATCCGCGTTTTTGATGATTTCAGTTTCAAATACTGAAAAGAAACCAATGGAGTGGAAAGGGGAATAAATAGTCATTCCATCTAATAATACTTTATTTTGAATTGGTGTTCCACCACGTACATAAAGTTGTCCACCTTGATCGCCAGTTGAAACGATACCAGGGGTAACACTTAACGCACCAACAATATCGTTTTCTGCTCCGATAGACGGAATCCGTTCAAGTGCTTTTTTGTCAAGTTTTAAAACAGATGTTGAAACTTCCGTCGTTTTTCGTTTTTCGGTTGCACTAATCACAATTTCATTTAATGCCTTAACCTTATCTCCCTTTATTAATTCGATTTTAACTTGTTCGATCGCGTCAGGAGCACCAATTACAAAAGGTGATGTATATATTTCAAATCCAACATGTTCAATTTTTAATGAATAATCACCTGGTACCAATTTGGGTACAGAAAAAAAACCATTTACATCTGTAAGACCACCTCCTTTTAAACTATCGTTTTTATACACTTTAACCTTAACAAAGGGAATTGGTTCACCATTTATTTTTTCATAAACAAACCCTCTAAATATACCATTTTGACCAAAAGAAATGGTTGATATTAAAATGATTAAAAGGTTAAAAAAATGTTTTTTTATCATAGTTATTTTCGTTCTAATAATTTTGCTTTGTTCCAGTATTCATCCAACTCTTCTAATTTCATCTTTCCAATATCCTTTTTATCACTATGGATAAATTCTTCCATAGCAGTAAAACGACGTTTGAATTTTATATTCGTTTTCTCCAAAGCATTTTCAGGATTAATACCGATAAATCGCGCATAATTAATTAAAGCAAAGAGTACATCACCAAATTCAGATTCTATTTCTTCTTGATTTTTAGATGCTTCAGCATCTTTTAATTCTTGCAATTCCTCTTGTACTTTATCCCACACCTGAGACTTCTCATCCCAATCGAATCCAACACCTCTTACTTTTTCCTGAATTCTAGTAGCCTTTACCAATGCAGGTAATGAGTTTGGAACTCCTTCCAAAACAGATTTTTTACCTTCCTTTAATTTAAGTTTCTCCCAATTTGCTTTTACTTCATCTTCCGTTTCAGCTTTAGTATCCCCATAAATATGTGGATGTCTAAAAATTAATTTTTCACAGATTGCATTTAAGACACTTTCAACGGTAAATGCTTTAACTTCTTCGCCTAATTTACAGTAAAAAACCAGATGTAAAAATAAATCACCTATTTCTCCCTGTAATGCTTTCAAATCATTTGTTGCTATTGCATCAGCTAACTCATATGTTTCTTCTATGGTTAAGGTGCGCAATGTTTCGAATGTTTGCTTTTTATCCCACGGACATTTTTCTCGTAAATCATCCATAATATTCAATAAGCGATCAAAAGCAATCAAGCGTGGGTCATTCATGTTTTTCTAAATTAATATTGTCCTATCCATCTTCTTATAAACCATTCTGAACCCAATAAAATGAACAGAATAATCAAAATCCAGACTTCATCAAGAAGCGAATGTTGTTTTATTTCTTCGAAAGACATTGTGGTTACTTCTGGATGATTTTCAATTTTTTGTATTATAGAATTTAATTCATTCGTTGTATGAAAACTACCTTTACTTTGGTGACTAATTTTTCTTAAAGATGTAAAATCAGAAACAATATCAAAGGTTTCAATTGGTTTGTTTTCAACGAAAAACATTCCTTTTTTAGTGTAATTTTTTCCATGATAGGTTGTTGACGCTATCCAAGTATATTTTCCAGGTTTTAATTTACCAAGCGATAGTGTGTAATAATCGCCCATCTGAGCAAATTGGAAAATAGATTTTTGTTTATGATCGTTAAAAAGTTGAAATTGAATATCTGCCTTGTTATTCAACGTTTGAATTTCATCATAAAATTCAGCTTTTAAATTAATGTTTTCAAAAGTGTTAAACGTTTTAGGTAACGAAATCCTTAATGCTGAATTGTTTTCTTTATTCATTAAATAATTGAACGTTTTTTGTATGAATTCATCAAAAGCATTATTCCTTTTAGTTTTGGCATATTCATACATTTTCCATCTCCAGATTCCTTCTCCATAAAAAATCCCTTTTTTTATTCCAGCATTATTAAAAAACAACAAGGGATCATTTTTTTCTATATTTCCAATGCGTTGATATAATAATGTTTGGTAATATGATGGTAAACCTATATTTCCATAATGTGTCTGAACAGGAGGGAAATAGCTAAAGGCATCTACTACATCATCTGAAAAATCAATAATCCCATTTTCTTTTTTCAGGTTAGCCTGAACATCATCGGATTGATTTCCTGAAGGGACAGATATTCCAAGGTTTAAATGATTAATGACTTGTTGATTCGTTTCATTCCCAATAAAATAAAATACAGGTTTGTTCATCTGTTCAATAGCAAGTGCATTTTCTTTATTGAAATTTGTTCCTGGTTTATGCCAAATAACTAGATTGTATTTAGATTTTCTGTTTTTCCAGGTATCAAAAGTAGCCACATCAACTTTTAGGTTTGTCAATTTTTCTAATGCAGATTTCATTGCTGTAATGTCAGGATGAGGGGCAGAAGAAATAATTAAAACTTGATTTCGATTATCTAAAACTTCAATGTAAAAAGTTTGTTTGTTGTTCAATGTATTTTTTTCTCCAGGAATTGGTTTTATTCTTACTTCATATTGTTGAAAACCCACTTCATCAGCATCAAGATCAAAGTTTAGTTTTTGATACGCTTCATTTGATGTAATATTGATTGATTTTTCTGCGATTTTTTTTCCATTATGATAAATATCAGCAACAGCATTTTTCCCTTTGAGTAAAGTAGATTTTAAAGTTACTTCTAACGGAAACTTATTGTTTAAAAAGGCTACTTCATTCGATAATAATCGATCTATTTCACAATCTTTTTGAGCGGTTGTATCTCCTATACCTACTGTATATATCGGGCAAATTGGTAGCAGTTTTGATGTGTATTCAGGGTTAATACCATAGTTGAAATTTCCATCCGAAGCGAAAATGATAGCACCAATGTTTCGATTGTAATACAGAGAAGACAATTCTTCAAAGGCAAGGGAAAGGTTTGATTTTTGTTCGTTAAAAGATAAACTTTTTTGTTGCGTTAATTTTTCTCCAATGGTATAAGTTACGACATCAAACTTATCAGAATTTAATATTTTAATTTTTTCATTAAATGCTTTGATTTTTGTAATCTCATCTTTACTATTTGAATAATTATTAATTGATTGTGAATTATCAAAAACGGTGATTAACAATGGTTTTTCATAGCGATATCCAATGAATTCAATGGCTAATCCAATCAAAAGAGAAATAATAATAAACAAGGATAAAGAACGAATAGAAATCAATATTCTTTTAACCCACTTGTTTTCTTCAGAAATGGACTCATTATCTTTATAGTAAAAAAAAGATATTCCGATACTTATAGCCAAAATTGGCAATAACCAAAGTGGATGAATGTCCGTTATGATTTTCATAGTTGTTACGAAAATATAAATAAATCGCGATTAAACTTATTATCTCGTTATTTAGAAGGTTTAAAATAGTCACTTTATTATTATATTCGCGCAACAAAATTTGAATTATGAGCAAACAGGAAGTATACATAGTATCAGCAGCTAGAACTCCAATTGGAAGTTTTTTAGGCGCATTCGCTGGTGTTTCTGCAACTGATTTGGGTGCTACAGCGATTAAGGCTGCTGTAGAAAGAGCTGGGGTAGCAGTAGAACATATCGATGAAGTTTTTATGGGAAATGTTTTACAAGCTGGTGTTGGTCAGGCTCCTGCTCGTCAAGCTGCATTGAAAGCAGGTTTAACGAATGAAGTTCCTTCAACTACTGTAAATAAAGTGTGTGCTTCTGGAATGAAGTCTGTCATGCTAGGTGTTCAATCTATTTTAGCTGGTGATAATCATATTGTTGTAGCTGGTGGGATGGAAAATATGTCTCAAACTCCTCATTATATTGATGGTAGAAACGGAATGAAATTCGGGAACATCACTATGCTTGATGGTATTACAAAAGATGGATTATTAGATGTTTACAGTAAAGTTCCAATGGGGAATTGTGCTGAATTATGTGCTAAAGAATATCATGTTACAAGAGAAGATCAGGATGCTTTTGCAATTGATTCATATAAAAAATCAGAAGCAGCTTGGAAAAACGGACATTTTACTGCTGAAGTGGTACCTGTTGCAGTTCCACAACGCAAAGGTGAACCTGTAATGGTAAGTGAAGACGAAGAATACAAAAATGTATTTATGGATAAAATCCCTTCTTTACGTCCTGCTTTCGACAAAGAAGGAACAATTACTGCAGCGAATGCATCTAAGTTGAATGATGGCGCTTCTGCTTTAATCTTAGCTTCCAAAGAAGCTGTTGATAAATATAATCTTAAACCAATAGCTAAAATTGTTGCTTATTCAGATGCAGCTCACGCTCCTGAATGGTTTACAACTGCACCTGCTAAAGCAGTAGATAAAGTGTTGGCTAAAGCTGGATTAAATAAAGGAGACATAGACTTCTGGGAATTCAATGAAGCATTTTCTGTTGTTGGAATTGCTAACGTTAAAATTCTTGGTTTAGATAACGATAAAGTAAATGTTAATGGTGGTGCTGTAGCTTTAGGTCATCCACTTGGGAATTCTGGTTCAAGAATCATAGTTACCCTTATCAATGTTTTAAAACAACGTAATGCAAAATTTGGCGGTGCGGCTATCTGTAATGGTGGTGGTGGCGCTTCAGCTATGATTATTGAGAACATTTAAGTTTTTTTAGACAAAAGATTATTAGACAAAAGATAAAAGACTTGGAAAATTTCAAGTCTTTTATCTTTTTTTTTGATATACAAGTTTATGAGTAACATAGATAGTTTAGTATATTCGATTGAATCTACACATTCAGTTTTACAAAATTCTGCTCTGAATGCTATAAACCAATCATTAACAATAAGAAATTGGATTATTGGATATTACATTGTGGAGTTTGAGCAAAATGGTAATGTAAAAGCAGCTTATGGAGAAAATCTAATAAACAACTTAGCAG
>CANHVK010000007.1 GCA_947464135.1 Flavobacteriia bacterium
CACCTGGGCTCGAACCAGGGACCACCTGATTATGAGTCAGGTGCTCTAACCAACTGAGCTATAGGACCTAAATTCTTTGCAGAATTATTTTGGTGTGCAAATATAATAATTGATAATAAATTTACAAGCATAAATTGATTATTTTCAAAATTTATTGATACCTTTTACAAATATTTTTTTTCTCAAATCAAAATAAAATGAATCAACCTAAGAAATGGAAATTGATGCTAATTACTTGGTTATTTGTGTATCCAGTTATAAATATTTTGTTTATAACCATTTTCCCATTAATAAAAGACTTCCATCAATTAATTAAAACTTTGGTTTTAACATTAATTTTGGTTCCTTTGATTGGTGTTTTTGTTCCCAGATTACATAAAAAATTTGAAGTATGGATACGCAAATAAGTTGGTTATTTGGTTTGATTTTGTTTTTCGTTTTTTCGTGCGCTAACTCTAAAAGAAATCAAGTTGAAGAGATGAATAAAAAGCCTGACTGTGGTCTTCCACTTGTAAATGAATCTATCTTTGAACCGCAAAAAGAAACAAGAAAGATAATTGTTTATAAATCAAAAAAGGATTTCTCTACATTTGTTCCTATTCATCTTGCAGAAGATAAAAAGAATATTATCGGTTACCCTGCAAAAGAAGATTTGAAATCATTAAATAATTCCAATGCGTTAGCTGTAGAAAATGGGTATTACATAGATCTTATGGGGGTGAATTTGAATACGGTATTTACTTCATATACCCTCGAATCGTATCAGAAAATAAATAACCCGACTTTAGAAGAATTTAAAAATAATATAATCGAATTAAATCCTTTTGAAGAAATGTATATTTGTGATAGCAGAAATACAAATAAAGAAATTGAGCAATTTATTAAAAACGGAACTTTAAATAGAAATTGCACTAAAATTAAGTAATATAAATAAATCATTATGAAAAGTTTAGCTGAAAAATTATTTTTATATAGTTGTATGCTTTTTTTGTTATTTACTAATTTTGAAGCATTTGCAACCGAAGTTCCACAGGACAAAGCAAAGTTAGTAGCAACAAATTATTTACGTCAACTTACGAATCAACCTTTAAAACGCTCAGGGGATTTAGTTAAATTGGTTTATACTTCTAAACCATCAACATCCAAACGTACTATATCAGCTCCATTATTTTATGTTTTTAATCAAGTTGAAGGTAAAGGCTTTATTATAGTTTCAGGGGATGATAACATCAAACCGATTTTGGGATATTCGTTAGAGTCAAACTTTGATCAAAACAACCTATCGCCCCAAGTTGCTTATTGGTTATCTGAATATGAAAAACAAATTTCATATGTGGTTGAGTCGAATATTCAGAATCAATTAGAAAAACAACAATGGGATATGATTTCGTTGAATCAATTCTCAAGAAAAAGAGGAACAACTGCTGTTAAACCATTACTTAAAACGACTTGGGATCAAGGTGAATTTTATAATGATTCATGTCCATATGATAATACAGCAAAAAAACGCGTACCAGTAGGTTGTGTGGCAACAGCAATGACTCAAACAATGAAATATTGGGGCTACCCTAGTAAAGGTGTTAGTTCAACTTCTTATACACACGCTACATACGGATTATTAAAAGCGAATTTTGGAAATACTACATATAATTGGTCTGCTATGCCAAACAAGGTTACTGCTCCAAATTCAGAAGTGGCTCGATTGATGTATCATTGTGGCGTAGCATTAAATATGAACTATGGTCCTGATGGAAGTGGAGCATGGGCTACTTATGATTCCAGATATTCAAAATATGCAAACGTACATCTTTCGTTAATCGATTATTTTCAGTACGATAACACTTCAATTTCAAGTATTTTTAAACGCGACTTTACAGATCAAGCATGGCAAGATAAGCTTAAAACCGAATTAAATCAAGCAAGAGTTATCGTATACTGTGGAAATGATGGGACCGGTCAGGCAGGACATTGTTTTGTTTTTGATGGGTATGATTTAAATGATTTTTTTCATATAGACTGGGGCTGGTCTGGTTCATTCAATGGTTATTTTAATATTGCAAGTTTGGTACCTAATGGAACGGGTACAGGGGGAGGTAGTGGAAACTATTCATCAAATCAAGAGGCTGTAATTGGAATTAGACCAAAAGTAAGTCAGGTTCCATCAGCAGCGTTTAGTACTTCAAGTAGTTTCACGAGCGTTGGACAAGTAATAAATTTAGTTGATGAATCAACAAATTATCCAAATGCATGGTCTTGGACTATTTCACCAAACAATGCAACGTTTGTGAATGGTACAACTAATACATCTAAATTTCCAGAAGTAAGTTTTTCTTCTCCTGGCAAATATACAATTACGCTTACTTCAACAAATTCAAAAGGTGTAAATACAGTTTCTAAAACGAACTATATTACAGTAAATCCTGCATTAAAGAAACAAGTATGTGATACTTTGACTAATTTTTTATCTTCAGAGAAAAAAGCATATGTTCCTGTAAGAGGTGGTGGTTCTCTGGCTGGCCATATTAATAATAAAAATGGATATGCGGAAAAATATACGATGCCTTCGAATTTTACCCACCTTAGTGGAGCATTGTTCGATTTTGCTCGTGCTGAGACAAATAATACTACTAGTACAATCAAAATAAATGTATATAAAGATAATAATGGTCTTCCTGGCACTATCTTAACGAGTAAGAATATTAAGATTTCAGATATTAAAGACGATGTATCGAATGGGGTTCAAACAAAAGTGTTTTTTGACAATCCAATTCTACTAAGTGGTTTGTTTTATATCGGTTTCGAAACTACAAATGCTCCAGGAGATTCTGTCGGAATATTTACTACACAAACAACAGGTGTAACTACAAATACGGCATTCATGAAATTTATTTCTAATAATTCTTGGTGTTCATACGAACAATGTTGGAATGGATTGAAAATACATTTAAAAGTTTCCCCACTTGTTTCTGTGTTACCAACAGCAAATTTTGTAATTAATACTTCTCCAACTAAAACAAATACAAGTGTTGATATTGATGCTTCTTCATCAACTGATTCTTATGCTTATAATTGGACTTTAAATGGTGCGAGTATTTCGAAATCTAATTATTATAAAGAGTCGATCACTTATGCAACACCTGGTACTTATGACATTAAATTAGATGCAATTGGTGGATGTGGAAATTCGGTGAGTATTACGAAACAGATTACTGTTAGTGGTAACTGTAATTCTACCCCTGCTAAATCAACTATTACCAAAACAGAATCAGTAAGTTTTACATGGAATGGATCAACATACACGCAAAGTGGAACATACATTTACAATACAAAAACAAAAAATGGATGTGATTCAATAGCTACTTTAATATTGACTATAACAAATCCACAAAACTTTACTAAAACAGTAATAGATACATCATCTTTCTTCGCGTTTAAAAGGTCATATGCATCGCCTAAATCATCAGGTATAGCTTTAATTCCTTATTATTATGCAAATACAGCAGGTGATCCTTCTAAAGATTCAGTTGAATTAACTACTGCACATCAAATTATACCAAACCCTACGAAGTCGAAAGTAACATATAAAGGGATTACTATGTTTTTAGTCTCTTTGAATAAATTACAAGGATATGCAAATTTAAATGTTAATGTATTGGATGTTAACGGTTCTATACTTGCTAAATCTTCTCAAAAAGTTTTACATAGTACAACAGCTTATGGAGCATATAATTTTATGTTTGATAATCCAGTAACAACTACAGATGATATATATCTTTCAATAGAGCCTTCAACAACATATGATTCTGTTCAAGTATCAACTTCTGGAGCTTATAGAAACTCATCCATTTCTTGTAATATCACAGGCAATAAATTAACCTTAGTTTCTCCAGCGCCCGCAACTAATTTAGGCACAGGTTTTTGGTCAGGT
Organism: Flavobacteriia bacterium; assembly: GCA_947464135.1. Classification (GTDB taxonomy): domain Bacteria; phylum Bacteroidota; class Bacteroidia; order Flavobacteriales_D; family Crocinitomicaceae; genus CANHVK01. Next base: position 3,929 of record CANHVK010000007.1, read on the forward strand.
CAAGAGATTACTGGTAACGGTATTCCTGCTGGTACTAAAATTACAGCTGTAACTGCTGCTACTTCTTCAACACCTACTACTTATACTATTTCATCAACCCTATCTTCCGCATTAAACGATGTTGTTGTTACTGGTATAAACCTAACTTTTGATGATTTTAAATATCAAGGAGGAATGATGTATTCAAAATTCCCTGTTATATCTGGAACAAAAAATCCAGACTTAACAAAGACTCCAGTTCAGCAATCTGATTATCTACATTGGATTAACATTGGAACTGCAAATGCTACTAATTGGAAGTCATGCGATGCACATATATCATTGTATCCTATTGTTGAATATACTTATGATGTAAATCCATCCATTGATAACAAGTGTTTAGGTGATAATAATGTTGTTAATGTTACTCATTCAAATTCATATTTTTCTATTGCTAAAAATCCAGTATTAAATAAAATGGCTTTTTGGACTCGTTTTCTTGGGTATACTAAGAAAAACGGTTTTTACTACTCTCGTGTTAATGTTAAAAGTGGTACTTTTAAAGATACGTTAGATGATGCTAACCAAACGTTTTCCTATAAGTACGTAGCTAATTCAGATGCAACAAATGATACATTGGTTGTTTTAGATTATATTTTACCTTATGGTCTATATAAATCAGCACCTACGGTTACGAATACAACAACAGTGCTATTGAGCTCTAAAATGAATAAGACAACGTCTTCAGTACAAGCATCTACTGGAAAAGCCGATGGAAAGGCAAGTGTAGTTGTATCAGGAGGTATTTCTCCATATACTTATTTGTGGAGTAATAATCAAACCAAGTCTGAAATTAGCGTTCCAAAAGGAGATTATAAGATAAATGTTACCGATGCTAATGGATGTACAATTTCTGGAAATGTAAATGTTTCAGAAACATTCATAGCACCGAGTACATCAACAACTTATATTTCTTCTTGTAATAGTTTTAATTGGAATGGGAACAATTACACAAGTAGTGGAAAATACACTTTTAACACGAAAGGAGTGAAAGGAAATGATTCAATAGCTACTTTATTTTTAACTATAAATAAACCATCAACATCTAGCATCATACTAACAACATGTGGAAGCTATGATTGGAAAGGTAAAACATATTCTCAAAGTGGTAAGTATGATTATGTTACTAAAGCTACAAATGGGTGTGATTCAATTATTACATTGGATTTAACCATAAAATCACCAAGTAGTTCTACAACAATATATTCTACAGTAGGTAGTTATACTTGGAATGGGGTTAATTATACCCAGAGTGGTGTTTATACATTTAAAACAAAAAACATTCAAGGTTGTGATTCAACGGCGACATTATTGTTGACTATTAATTCACCAGGATCATCAACTACAATTATAACTTCATGTGATAGTTATATGTGGAATGGAACTACATATAATCAATCAGGAACGTATACATTTAAAACTAAGAATGCGAAAGGAAATGATTCGATAGCAACATTGTTACTTACTATTAACAATTCAATTAAAACTTCTATTACAGAAACATCATGTGAAAGGTATACATGGAATGGAAAAACATATTACCAAAGTGGGAAGTATGATTTTGTTTCAAAGACTGCGAAAGGTTGTGATTCTATTGTAACATTGTATTTAACAATTTTTTCACCTTCAACTTCTACAACAACATACACAACAACTGGTAGTTATACCTGGAATGGTGTAAGCTATAATCAAAGCGGTATTTATACATACAAAACAAAAAATAAAAACGGATGTGATTCAACAGCGACTTTAGTGTTGATTATTAATACCCCTGGCACGTCAACGACGATTATAAGTGCATGTAATAGCTATTTATGGAATGGTGTTAGTTATAATCAATCAGGAACGTATACATTTAAAACTAAGAATGCGAAAGGAAATGATTCGATAGCAACGTTATTACTTACAATTAATAAACCTACGATGTCTGTAATTAATGAAACTGCATGTGGAAGTTTCAGTTGGAATGGTAAGACCTACATTCAAAGTGGTAAATATGAATTCATAGCTAAAAATGCAAAAGGATGTGACTCATTAGTAACGTTGGATTTAATAATTAATAAGCAAACTAATTCGAATATATCAGCATCTGCATGTGGCGCTTATATATGGAATGAGAAAACATATACCCAAAGTGGTAAATATGAATTTGTGACCAAAAATGTAAGAGGATGTGACTCAATAGTAACCTTGGATTTAACAATTAATCCGATGCCAACATTAGGAATTGAAAAAACAAATTCAACATTAATTTCAAGTCAATCAAATGGTTTATATCAATGGTTTCATTGTGATTCTTTAAATCATGTATTACCAAATTCAACCGATCAAAAGTATACACCCACTAATACTGGAAATTATGCCGTTAAGATTAATTTAAATGGCTGTATTGATACATCATCATGCATTAAATTTGAGAAAACCACAACAATGGGTATAGATACTGAGACAGAAAATAGGATTAGTATTTATCCAAATCCAAACAATGGAATTTTTAGTGTTAGTGGTCTAAAAACAGGTTCATATAGAATCTTTGATATATTAGGAACAGAGGTATATTCATTTAAAATACAAACAAATGAAATATTACAACTTGACTTATCACATCTTTCAAAAGGAGTGTATCATTTTACAACAGAAGATGCACAAAAATTAAATGGAAAAGTGGTTATAACTGACTAAAATAAAATAAGTATAAAACAACATAGGCTGACCATTTGGTCAGCCTATGTTGTTTATATAAATGATATTTACTTTAGTTAAAATGAAGATTGAATCTATTATAGTTCTTTTTCAACCACATTGATTGCCAATTCTTCCAATTGCTTATTATCAAGTGTTGAAGGAGCATCAATCATTACGTCTCTTCCTTTGTTGTTTTTTGGGAATGCAATATAATCACGGATTGAATCTGATCCACCCATTGTTGCAACCAAACGGTCTAAGCCGAAAGCAATACCGCCGTGTGGAGGTGCACCAAATTCAAAAGCTTTTAATAAGAATCCAAATTGTTTTTGAGCTTCTTCAGGAGTAAATCCTAATAATTCAAACATACGTTCTTGTATTGCTCTGTCGTGGATACGAATCGAACCACCACCTAACTCAACGCCATTCATCGCAAGATCATATGCATTTGCTCTAACTTTACCTGGTGCTGTATCTAATAAAGCAAAATCTTCTGGTTTTGGAGAAGTAAAAGGATGGTGCATGGCATGGTATCTTTCACTTTCTTCGTCCCACTCTAACAAAGGGAAATCAACCACCCATAATGGTTTGAATACATTCGGATTTCGAAGCCCTAATTCATTCCCCATATGTAGACGTAATTCATTCATTTGTTTGCGAGTTTTATCTAAACCACCGCATAATACTAATAACAAATCACCTGGTTGCATATTTGCTCTTTCAGCCCATAATTTTAATTCTTCTGGACTATAGAATTTATCTACGGATGATTTTAAAGAACCATCAGTATTGTATTTCAAATAAATCAATCCAGTAGCACCAATTTGAGGTCTTTTCACCCAATCAGTAAGTGCATCTAATTGCTTACGTGTGTATTCCGAACAATCTTGCGCATTAATTGCTATTACTGTTTCAGCATTATCAAATACAGCAAATCCTTTATTTTGAACAAGGTCAGTTAAGTAAACAAATTCCAATCCAAAACGAATATCTGGTTTATCAGAACCGTATTTTTCCATTGCTTCAGCATAGGTCATTCTTGGAAAATCTCCTTCGAAATCAATTCCTCTTACTTTGCTGAATAAATGTTTAACCAAACCTTCAAACGTGTTTAATATATCTTCTTGTTCCACAAATGCCATCTCACAGTCGATTTGTGTAAACTCTGGTTGACGGTCAGCACGTAAATCTTCATCACGGAAGCATTTTACAATTTGATAATAGCGATCAAATCCAGAAACCATCAATAATTGTTTGAAAGTTTGAGGAGATTGAGGTAAAGCATAAAATTCACCCCCATTCATTCTACTTGGCACTACGAAATCACGCGCGCCTTCAGGAGTAGACTTAATCAAGTAAGGAGTTTCTACATCTAAGAAATCTTTACTGTCTAAAAACTTACGTGTTTCTAACGCAACACGATTTCTTAAACGTAATTTTTCTTGAACTGGATTTCTTCTTAAATCTAAATAACGGTATTGTGCTCTTAATTCTTCTCCGCCATCTGTATCATCTTCAATAGTAAAAGGAGGAACAACAGAAGCATTTAAAATAGTGAAAGAGGAAACTTTGATTTCAATTTCACCTGTAGGAATATTTTTGTTTTTAGATGAGCGTTCTATTACACTACCTTCAACTTGAATTACGAATTCACGACCCAATTTACGTGCTTGCAAACAAAGTGCTTCATTTTCTTCCAAGTTGAAAGCTAATTGAGTAATTCCGTAACGATCTCTTAAGTCTACGAAGGTCATTCCCCCTAAGTCGCGGGAACGTTGTACCCAACCAGCTAAAGTTACCGTTTGATTGCAATTTTCAAGGCGTAATTCGCCACACGTATGAGATCTGAACATAATTCGAAATTTAGAAAAGCAAAGATAAACAAAAGCGCTGGAAATTGAGGTGAAATGCTGAAGCCAAAAAGTTTATTACCTTTGTTTATATGGATCAAACCCTTGGAAAGGTATACAAGCTTTGTAGTCAAAAAATTATAGGAGCAATTTACGAGGATAAAAAAGTCGTGAAACAGTTTCCTTTATTGATGCATTACAAGGTAATTTCATTACCAGAACAAGTTCCATTTCAGTTGGTTTTTTCAGCTCCTAAAAGGACTTTTAGAAAAGCACACGAACGAAATAGAATTAAACGTTTGATGCGTGAAACAGTTCGAAAGAATAAGTTAATTTTGGAAACCTTTTTGAAAGAGCATCAATTGCAGGTAGCTTTATTTTTAGTCTACACCAATAAAGAAGAAATGCCTTACGATGTATTATTCAAAAAAACAGAACAATTATTTCAGAAATTTATCGTTCAATTAGAAAAAGAAATATAAAATGAAGGGTACTATATTGATTACATTGAGAAAGATGATCGTTGTTGCAGCGGTGTTGTTAACAACCTTAGTTGGTTTCTCACAATCCAATAATTTTGAAGTTGTAAAAGGATTAGAGTTGATGGATTTGATCTATCAAAATCTTGATATGCACTTCGTGGATGAACCTAAACCTGGGAAACTTTCTAAAATTGCTATTGATGCAATGCTTAAAGATTTAGATCCATACACGGTTTATTATCACGAGGCAAATATGGAAGATTACCGATTAATGACTACAGGTCAATATGGAGGAGTAGGTGCATTGATTCGAAAAATGGGAGATTATATTTGTATTTCAGAACCTTACGAAGGTAATCCAGCTCAAAAATCAGGGCTTAGAGCAGGGGATAAGATTTTAGAAATTGATGGAAAAAATATGGTTAAAAAACCTTCAGAGGAGGTTTCTCAAGCATTAAAAGGTCCTAAAGGAACAACAATTCAAGTTAAAGTCCTAAGAAATGATAAAGATGAGGTGATGTTATCTATAACACGTGATGAAATCAAAATTCCTGATGTACCTTACGCTAATATCATTGGAAATGGAATTGGTTATATCAAATTGAATAGTTTTACCCAAACAGCATCCGAAGAAGTAAAGAAAGCATTTTTAGATTTGAAAGCAAAAGGGATGTCGCAATTGGTGTTTGATTTGCGTGATAATGGTGGAGGACTTTTGATAGAAGCTGTAAAAATTGTCAATTTCTTTGTTCCCAAAGACAAAATTGTTGTAACTACAAAAGGTAGAATCAAAGACGAAAATCAAATTTATAAAACACAATACGAACCGTTAGATACAGAAATTCCAATCGTGGTATTAATAGATGAAGGATCAGCTTCGGCTAGTGAAATTGTTTCGGGGAGCTTGCAAGATTTAGATCGTGCAGTGATCGTTGGTCAAACATCCTATGGTAAAGGATTGGTTCAAAGAACATTTGATCTTAAGTACGGTTCGAAAATCAAATTGACGATTGCAAAATATTATACACCTTCAGGTAGATGTGTTCAAAAATTAGAGTATTACGATAAAAACGAAGATGAGCGCCCTAAAGAGATAGCAGATTCATTAATACGTAAATTTAAAACAACGAATGGAAGAGAAGTGATTGATGGAAGAGGGATTGAACCAGATGTTAAAGTAAAACTAAAGGAATTCAGTAGATTAACAGCCATGTTAGTTGGTAAGAATTTCATTTTTAATTACGCTACGGAGTATCAAAAATCACACCCAACAATTGCATCTGCAGCAGATTTTAAATTATCTGACGCTGATTATAATCAATTTAAAAATATCATTTTGAAAGATACTTTTGATTATTCTACTGCCAGTGAAGAAGTTTTGAAAAAAATGCGAAAAACAGCGGAAGAAGAAGGGTATTTTGATGAGTCAAAAGTAGAGTATGAAGCATTATTTAAGAAAGTAACCCCTTCTAAACAACGTGATTTAGATAAGTTTAAATCAGAAATAAAAGAGTTGATAGAAAATGAAATTGTTTCAAGATATTATTATCAAAAAGGTAGAGCAGAGCATGCTTTTCGCGATGATAATTTTGTAGATAAAGCGAAAGAAATTTTGCTAAATAAAGCTACTTACAATACTATTTTGAAAAAATAGACGTTAATACAGAAATTAACCCTGTATATGTTCTCTAGTTTAAGCCAAAAAAAGTCTGTTTCATTTTTAATTGGAATTATAATTCTTTTTATTGGCTTAAACTTAAGTAAAGCAATTACATCTCTAGTAACAGTTTATATGGTAATTCTTCTTTTGATTAAAAGAAAGGAGATTGTTTCTTTGTCTGTACTAAGGGAAAACAAATCGTTTAGATGGTTTTTAGCTTTGACTTTTTGGATGGTATTGAGTTTGTTGTGGTCTTCTGATAAAACCAACGGGCTTACTTTGCTTGTTTCCTACTTGAATTTTTTTATTTGGCCTTTGTTGATGCTTCTTTTTTCATCACATTTAAATCAAATGAAAACGTATATTTTGTTTTCGTTTTTAGCCATCGTAACATTCGTATCTATTTTTCAATTTTTTTATTATCAGGTAGTCTTATTTCATCTTGATATACGAGAAATGACCTTGTTTATTTCTCATATTCGATTTGCATTGATGGTTGATATAGCATTTTTTATAGCACTCTATTTTCTGTTTACTGATAAAAAGAAATGGATAAAAATAATATGTATTATAAGTATTTTATGGTTGTTATTTTATACTTATTATTCTCAGGTACTATCAGGTATTTTGGGTTTAATAGGAGGAGTTTTAGGTTATTTTATTTACATCATTTTTAATAATACGAATCGTAAATTAAAACTTAGCGTTACATTTTTTTTAATTCTAATAGGAATAGTTTTAAGTTTAATAATAAGAGATTTAACTGTTAAAGAAGAAAACCTTGTACCAAAAGATTTACCTAAGTATACTAAATTCGGAAATCCTTATGAGCATTTAGTTCAATCAAAAACCATTGAAAATGGACATTTTTTAGATTTGTATTATTGTGAAAAAGAAGTAGATAGTATTTGGAGTTTACGTTCTAAAAAATCTTCAGAAGATTTTAGTCCTACAAGATTTAAATATAGATCTTTGATTAAAAGATATTTAACATCTAAAGGATTGCATAAAGATGCTGAAGGTATGAATCAACTTACCCAACAAGATATAAAAAATATTGAGAATGGTATATCTACGATTGTTGAATTAGAATCAGGATTAACAGCCCGTTATAAGTCGATTAAATACGAATTGTCTGGAAATATGGATCCAAATGGACACAGTTTATTACAACGGGTAGAATTTTTGAAAGCCAGTAAATTTATTCTTAAAGAAAATTGGGTATTTGGTGTTGGATTAGGAAGTAGTATGCAAGCTTTTAAAGATACCTACAAACGAATAAATTCTAAATTAACACTTGAAAATCAATGGGAAAGTCATAATCAGTTTTTAAATATTTGGATCACTTATGGCGTTTTTGGGTTGATTTTATTTATTATTTGGTTGATATCCATCGTTAAAAATATCATTCGTTTAAATGCCCTTTATTTAATCATCTTTTTCGTTTTAATTAGTTCCTTTTTAGTGGAAGAGACTTTAAGTACACTGACAGGAATGACTTTATTTTCTTTTTTTGCTGGATTTTTTCAAAATCAAATTTCTTTAAATAAAGAATAATACCGATGTATCGTTTTTTTATTTTTTTCCTATTACAGATTTTATTAAGCTATTCCTTTGCCCAAAAGGATTCTATGGTTTTGATGAAAGATGTGATCATTAAGAAAAAATCAAAGCGTGACTGGGGGAAAGAAATTATTAGAAAAGCAATAGATCGCAGGCAGGAAGTAGAAAAAAGGTACACAAATTTTGAGGTAGATATTTACAGTATTTCAAAAATTGATAAAGAAAAAAAAGATTCAATTCAATCCATTTTTCAAAGAGAATCTCAATTGGAGTGGAAATCTAAAAGCTATCTAGAGTATTCGAGTACAAAGGATATCTACCAAGTATATAACGATTACAGTTCAAGTGGTAAAGTTGAATTACATGGAGATCCAAGTGTTGGGACTTCATCAGATATGTTTGGTTTGGGTAGATTAGCGCCTAGATTAGCAATTGATGAAAATCCTTACATTTTTGTAAAAGGGATAAAAGAAGCCTTTTTTAATCTCTATCAAAATTACATAGAAGCTTCTCATATCAGTGCAAAACCAATTGTGTCTCCAATTGCAGATAATGCCTTTTTATTTTATAAGTTCGATTTGATTAAAACTTCTGTCGATCCTATATTGGGCGTTATAAACGAAATTCGTGTTATTCCTATTTTTGATTACGAACCTTTATTAAATGGTACTATTTGGATTGCTGAATCAAATTCAGATGTTGTTCGCTTTTCAGGTTCTGTTAATGGAAATTCACTTTTATTTATTAAATCACTAACTATTGATATAGAATACATTAAATCAAATAGTATTTTGCTTCCAAGTAAAATTAACTACTTGTTCACTTCGGTTGATAATCGCAAATTACTTTTAGGAAGTACTTCGGTTTATCTTTCGAATTATCAGTTTTCTGATAATAGGAAAGAAGTTGATTTTTGGAAAGTAACAAAAGAGTTTGATTTGAAACCGTTGGAATCTAATTTTAGACCTACAGATTTGAAAACAGAAGATGAAAAGTTTGTACAATCCATGGATAGTATTAGATCCTATCGTGCTTCAAAAGAATATCTTGATAAACAAGATGATAGTATTAATAAAATTTATTTGTTAGATGTATTGAGAAACGGAGTTAGTTTTCGAAATTCCTTTAAAAAACAACGTATTTGGTTTGGTGGATTACTATCTCAAGTGATACCTTTTGGTGTGGGTGGTTATCGCCATCGTTTAAATATTTATTACGACAAAGAATTTCAAAATGGAAATAAAATCACTGTTCAACCAACTGTAGATTATGGATTTTTAAATAAAGATTTAAAGGGAGAATTAGCTTTAGCTTATGATTATGACCCTTTAAAACTGAGACGAGTTACTTTTTTAGTTGGAGATATTTATGATTATGTAAATTCTTTTCAGAACATAGCCGGAGCTTTTGGACCATCAAATCGTGTTCGTAATCAGAAAATAGGATTTTCTTATCGCTATGAGTTGGTGAATGGTTTGTTTTTTAAGTACTCGTTTGATTTTTCAAATCGAATGTCTATTACAAATCTTAAATACCCTGATTGGGTCAATTATTTTGGTATGTTTTCAAAGCCACTTCCTTTTGATAATTATAAAGTTTCAATTTTAGGGTTTGAGATGGAATATCAACCATATCAAAAATTTATTATCAAAGACCAAAAGAAAATAATACTCGATTCAAAATTACCTTTGTTTGGTATAAAATATTTAACAGGTATACCTACATTGTTTGGCGGACAATCGAATTATGGTTACTTGGAAGCTAAAATAACACAACAGGCTAAATTAGCTGCGTTAGGTAATTATCAAATCCGTATTGTTGGTGGACAATTTTTATATAAAAAAGACTTAAGATTAATTGAATATAAATATTTTAGAACTTCTGACGTATGGTTTTTATCTAATCCAGTAGCATCAATGCAAATGTTGGACACCTTACTAAGCACAACTAATTCTTTCATACAAGCAAATTTTATTCATCATTTCGAAGGGTATTTTTTGAATAAGATTTGGTTATTAAATAGGCTAAAGTTAGAAGAAACAGTAGGAGCTGCATTCTTGACACTGCCTCAAAATAAATACACATTGGGAGAAGTTTTTGCAGGAATTGAACGAAAAGTTAAAATTTCTAAGTATCTCTGGAAATTCGGTTTATTTTGGACTTCTAGTATTTCTTCTAATCGTTTAGGTGCCTCACACTTTAAGGTTGGAATTAATTTTTACGATACTTTTCATAAACAATGGTTATATTAGTTATCACTTTTTAAAGTTATTTAAAATGAGTTTATTAAATATTGTTGGAATAATCCCTGCTCGTTATAATTCATCTCGCTTTCCTGGTAAACCTTTGATTGATTTAAAAGGTAAAACCATGATTCAACGTGTTTATGAAGGCGTTAAAAAATCAAAAATACTTACGGATGTAATCGTTGCTACTGATGATCAACGTATTTATGATGAAGTCATTCGTTTCGGAGGCAAAGTAGTGATGACAAGTTCTTCTCACCCTTCTGGAACAGATAGATGTGGTGAGGTAGCAAATACATTAAATAACGTTGATGTTATCATCAACATACAGGGTGATGAGCCGTTAGTTGATTTTAGACAAATAGATCAATTAGCTCAAGTATTTAGGGATCCATCAGTTTCTATTGCTACTTTAGGGAATCAAGATATTTCTTATGAAGATCTTAATAATACAAATCGCATCAAAATAGTTTTAGATAATAAAGAAAACGCCATTTATTTTTCTCGATCACCGATTCCAAATTATGCAAATGCAGGAAATAAACCATTGGAAAACTACCCTTATTTGAGACATATTGGTTTGTATGGCTATCGAACTCAAACGCTCCGTGAATTAATACTATTAACTCCAACAGATTTAGAGAAAACGGAATCACTTGAACAATTGAGATGGTTGTATTATGGTTATAAAATACGAGTGGTAAAAACAGACATTGAGACTCCAAATATTGATGTTCCTGCTGATGTAGAGAAAGTACTTTCATTATTGTAACCTTTCTTTTCTTTTTTCGTTAAAACATATTTGGTAACCTAGTTATAATTGGTTTACTTTTGCATAAATGACTTTAGAAAACATCATATCTGAATTGCTTCTCCGACATAATTGTGTCATAATTCCCTCTTTTGGTGGTTTTGTTGCAGGTCAGGTTCCAGCTCATTTTGATCAAGATAAAGGAGTCATTTTACCTCCAAGAAAATCGTTGCTTTTCAATAAGCAATTGATAAGCAATGATGGTTTATTAATTGCTACTTATGCCAAACACAACCGTTTAAATTTTGATGTAGCTGAATTTTTTATTAAAGATACTGTTCAAAAATGGCAAGAGAAATTAGCTAAAGGGCAGCGTATTACGATAGAAAAAGTTGGCTTTTTGTATTTGGATGCAGAAAAAAATATTGGTTTTGAGCAAGATAGGTTTAGCAACTTATTATTAGCATCTTACGGACTTTCTAATGTGCATTTTATTCCAGATACGGATATACAGTTTATTGTTAATGAGAAAACAGGAAGAGTAAGTATAGATGAACCCATTAAGGAAATTACACCTATTCAACCTGAACAAACTCCGATTGAACCAATAATAGAAGAAATTCCTGTTGAAGAAAAGGAATTAGCACCGATTATTGAATTACATCCTAAAAATAAAGTCTGGAAATACATCGCAGCTGCGGTTTTATTGCCAATTGCTTTTTATAGTTATTGGATACCTGCTAAATCTGATGTATTACAATCTGGGCTTATTTCATTTCGAGATTTTAATCCTGCGTCTCCACAGCAAAAAGGTCAATATTCAAGAAATACATTAGATTTATCATCTCCTAAAATTGAAGAAAGAGAATCTATCTCAAAAATTTCATCTTCTCTTCCAGCTGATGTGGATGTTTTTGCCTTTTACTATAAAAATGATTTAATCATCCCTGTACGCATTCATAAGGAAATCAAAGAAGAACCAACTTTTGAAGCTATTAATATCAAAAAGCCACTGGTTGTTCCAACTCCCAAAAAAGTGATTGCTAAACCAATTGTTTCAGAAGAGAAAAAAGAAACAGTAGTATCAACATCTAACAAACATCTTATTGTAGGTTGTTTTTCAACAGTTGATAATGCTAATAAATTGGTTTCAAAATTAAAATCAAAAGGTTTTGATGCTTACATTGTAGATGAAGTAAATGGTTTACATCGTGTAAGTGCTTTAAATTCTTCAAGCGATAGTGCTTTATCAAGTACTACCAAACGATTGAATGCCTTGCAAATTTCTACTTGGATTCTTAAAAAGTAAACTTTCATTTTGTATATTTACAACTAAATTTTTAATCTTATAGTAGGTTAAAACGTATTTAAATAGTTGTTTAATAAATAAATAGAAATGAAAAAAATTTTATTATCCGTTGGATTAATTTGTTACACATTTTCTTTTTTCGCACAGGATACAATTAAAAATTCTGAAAAAAGTAAATATCGTTTTACTAAAATAGCACATTTAGATGCTACACCTGTTCAAAGCCAAGGTTTTGCTGGGACATGTTGGTCTTTCTCTGGTTTGTCTTTTTTTGAGTCAGAATTAATCAGAATGGGGCACAAACCAGCTAATGTTCCTATTTTATCGGAAATGTATGTGGTTCGTAAAGCATACGAAGAAAAAGCAGATAAATATATTCGTATGGATGGTAGAACTAATTTTAGCCAAGGTGGTGGATTTGTTGATATTCCTTACGTAATCAATAAATACGGAATTGTTCCTGAAGAAGCTTACAAAGGGTTGAATTACGGTAAAGATAGCCACGATCATAATGAATTATTTGCTGTTTTAGACGGTGCTGTTCAAGGAATGTTAAAACATTCGAAAGAGCTATTGGATCAACAAGAGTCAGCTGGAATAACTAAAACTTGGAAATTAGCTATCGCTGGGATCTTAGATGCATACTTTGGAAAAACACCTGAAAAATTCACATATAAAGGGAAAGAATATACTCCTAAAACTTATGCAAATGAATTAGGCTTTAATATGGATAATTATGTATCGATTACATCGTATATGAACGAACCATTATATAAGCCTACACAATTAGCAATTCCTGATAACTGGTTATGGGAAAGTTCTTACAATGTTACGTTAGACGATTTATTTTCAATTGCAGAACATGCGTTGAATAACGGTTACACAATTGCCTGGGGATCTGATGTTTCTGAAAAAGGATTTAGTTTTAGAGATGGATTAGCAATTGTTCCTGAAGATGAAGAGTCAATCGCTGTAAAAGGAAGAGATAACAAAAATTTCTCTGATGCTGGAGCTGATAAAAATTCAAATGCTTTCTTGACACCAATGAAAGAGAAAACAATTACTCCTGAGTTACGCCAAGAAGCTTACGATACAAAATTAACAACGGATGATCATGGAATGCATATTGTTGGTTTGTATAAAGATCAAAATGGTACAAAGTATTTCTTAGTGAAAAACTCTTGGGGTACAGATCGTAATTTCCCTAAAGGATATTTTTATGCTTCAGAAGCTTTCTTTAAATTCAAAACAATGAATTATTACTTGCATAAAGATGCTTTACCAAAAGACATTCGCAAGAAATTAAATTTATAATTAACTAAACTCACGACTATGGAACGTTTAACGCCAGCTGAAGAGCAAGTGATGTTAAAGTTGTGGAAATTAGAAAAGGCAACGGTGAAAGACATCGTTGCCTTGTATTTACACCCTCAACCAGCTTATAATACAACTTCTACAATCGTTAGAATTCTAGAAAAAAAGAAATTTATCAAACACAAAGCGGTTGGTAGGGGACATATTTATTTACCAAAAATATCCAAAGAACAATACCGAGAATTTTTAGCTCTACATTTACTTCATCAGTATTTTGATGGGGAACGTAAAGAAATAGTAAGCTACTTCAATAGTAAAAGTTCGATTGATGAATTACTTTAAAAAAATCCCAAAGTTAAATTAAGCTTTGGGATTTTTTTTTAACCTTTTATTAGTTCAATTACCGTAATCTCGGGTAATATACCAACTCTTCCTGGAAACCCTATAAATCCGAAACCACGGTTAACATAAATGTGTTTTCCAGCTTTTTCATATAATCCTGCCCATTGTTTGTAAATATATTTTACTGGACTCCATTTGATACCTGGTATTTCGATACCGAATTGCATTCCATGTGTATGACCAGCCATGGTTAAGTGGATGTGTTTCTGATGAGGTACTGTTTTCTCTTCCCAATGGGATGGATCATGCGACAGTAAAATCTTGAATTCTTTATCGTCGATATTAGCAATCGCTTTATCTAAATCTCCGTGTTTTACAAATCCTCTTTTCCCCCAATTCTCAACACCGATTAAAGCAATTTTCTCACCATCTTTTTCGATAAAAACACTTTCATTTAATAATAATCTGAAACCAATTTGTTGATGCACATTTTTTAGGGCATCGAAATTACGTTGTTTCGCTTCTTCATTTGGCCATTGTACATAGTCACCATAGTCATGATTACCAAGTATAGAAAACTTTCCTAGAGGTGCTGTTAGTTCAGAGAAATGGCCAATCCAATTATCCATTTCAGTCGCCAAGTTGTTTACCAAATCTCCGGTGAAAACAATCATATCACTGTTTTGTGCATTGGCAAGGTCAATACCACGTTGAACTGCGATTGGATCATCAAAACTTCCTGAATGTATATCAGAAAGTTGCGTGATTTTGAAACCATGAAATGCATCTGGTAAGTCTTTAAAAGCAATTTTAACTTTATGTACACGGTAGTCATATTTTCCTTTAATTACACCATATATGGTACCAACAAAAGGAATGGCTGCAGCACCAAGTGCTAGTTGGCTTACGAATTTTCTCCTTGACCAAAAAGTTAAACTCTCTGAATCAACAGTGTTTCTAATTTTTTGAATTCCTAAATAACCACCATGTAACAAACGAAAAATGTCTTCGATTAATAAAAAAGGCGAAGCGACAATTTTTGGTGCAAGGGATAGAATTGCCAATGCCATTAAATAACTTCCACCTTTTGGCGGACCGCTAGCGAATTTTCCACTTACTCCCAAGTAGATTAAGGTAAGGATCATTAACCCATCGATTAGCCAATAAGCCAAATAGATATATTGTGATTTTGGACCAGTAAACGCTGTTTTTACCGCTTGAAAAACATATAAATCAATTACTAACCAAATAGCAATAAATATAAGGAAACGAAAAATCATAGCTCAATTCTTAAATGTATTGTTAAGATAACAAAACGTTTAAATATGTTATTTGTTTTCAGTAAGAAATTTGATGAGTGTCGGATTTTAGGGGTTGGGTTAATTTATCCTTAACAACAAAAGAAGAATATTAATCATTTTATCTTTATCTGTAGGATTAGATTTTCTAATTAATAGTGTCAAAATTAACTTATCACTTCACCATTCCATAAACGAGATAAAAAATCATTCCAAGGTAGAATTTCAATTCCATTTACAATTCTTGCCATTGGTTCCATACAAACTACGATTGATTTTTTCACTTCATATTCTTCCATAAATGCTCTTAGTCCATTTAGGTGTTTACTTGTGATGTTCGAAGAAGATTTTATTTCTATTGCAACTTCGTTATTTCCCAAAATAAAATCTACTTCTAATTGCGAAGATGTTCTCCAGTAACTGATTGAATACTCAATTCCAGAATAATGTTTATGTGCAATTAATTCCTGAAAAATAAACGATTCAAATGCATGCCCATATAATTCACTCCCTTTTTCAATTTTTCCTCTTTTTATTAGATGGTTTACGATGCCTAAATCGAAAAAATAGAATTTGGGAGCTTTAATTACCCTTCTTTTAGGTTTCTTTTGGTATACAGGAATAAAATATCCGATGAGGGTGTCTTCTAAAATTTGAAAGTATTCCTTTATAGTAACTGCTGATACTCCGCAGTCAGATGCTATGGCAGTAAAGTTGACAATTTCCCCTTGACTAAATGCTGCAGCATAAAGAAATTTCGCAAAAACTGCCACATTACGGATTTTAGCTTCTGCAACTATTTCATCTAGTAGATAGTTTCCTATGTATGCTTCTATTAATCGTTTTGGATTTTCTGAAAGATAATGTCTAGGAAGTAATCCATTATTTAAAGCTTTATCTAAATCAAAATTTGGAATCTCAGAATAACTCAATGGATACAATGAATACCGTAATGCTCTTCCTCCTAATAAGTTTTCTCCAGAACGGAGTATTTTCCTTGGACTTGAGCCACTTAAAATAAATTGAATATTATGATTAACAATTAGCCAGTGAATTTCATTTAATAATACAGGAATACGTTGAATTTCATCAATAATGACCAGTTGTTTCTTTTGAGCTAAAATTGTTTCTCTAAGGTATTCTGGGGATGTCAATAAACGATTATAGACATCTGTTAGTAGTAAATCAAAAACGAGTGCATTTGGAAAAATAATCTTTAAAAGTGTGCTCTTCCCAGTTTGTCTTGCTCCCCAAAAAAAGATACTTTGCCCATCATTATCTATAAAGACTTGTTTTCGATCTAATACCATTATCATTTATTTTCTCAAATGTATTAAAAAATGATGATAATCCAAAGTTATACTTTAGATTATCTTGTAATTTTAAAGTAATACTTTAGAATGTCATAAAAACATAATCGAAAAAAAGTGATTAACTATTTTATTTTTAATTATCTAAGTTGATTAAAATTTTTAAATCTTCTATAGTTTGTAGGTAAGGTGCTTTGTTTTGTTGGATTCTGTTTTCATTTATTGTGAAACCTTATGTAATATGTTGTTTTAAAGTTGATGTTACCCATTGGCGGAACCGTGTTGCAACTTTTGAATTTATTCTATATCCTACGGATAAGATTAAATCTAAATTATAGAAAACAACATTTTTTGTTTGTGTTTTTCCTTGGATAGCACCGTGTACAGTCGTTGTTGCAAATTTTGCAACAACCACTTCTCTTTCCAATTCTTCTTCGTTAAAAATATTCTTGATATGTCTTGATACAACCGATTTATCTCTTTCAAAGAGTTGTGCGATTTGATCTAAATTTGCCAAAATTGTTTCAATATTGGTATCTGTTTTTAATTCTAATGCTCCATTGGTAGTTTAAAAAATAATGAAGTCTGAAGTAGGGTTTATTTCGTTCATACTTTGAATTTGGTGAAATATATTCGTTAAATCAATACATTTACCACAAAAAAAATGGTCGTGAAATTCACGACCATTCATTTCATTTTATCTTGAAAATTAACTTCTTACCAATCCAATTTTAGCATCACCTTCTTCAACTAAATCTACTAAAAGCGCTTCGTTTCCTAATGATCCAAAAGCGATTTCTGTTGCTAAAACTTCGTTACAAACATATCCTTCGTTTTGAGCAATTGCAGATTGAATTTCAGATGCACAATCCACCGTTAAACGAATTTTGTCAGTAACTTCTAGTCCTGAATCTTTGCGTAGGTTTTGAACGCGATTTACTAACTCACGTGCAATCCCTTCCGCTTTTAATTCTTCAGAAATTGTAATATCCAATGCTACTGTAATGTTTCCTTCCGTGCTTACTAACCATCCAGGAATGTCTTGTGCTAAAATTTCAAAGTCGTTTAAGTCTAATTCAATGGTTGTACCATCGATGTCACCTTTCCATCCAGCATTTTTTTCAATCGTAGCAATATCATCAGCTGTGAAACAACTTACCATCGCAGCAATGGCTTTCATTTGTTTACCGTATTTCGGTCCGATTGTTTTAAAATTCGGTTTGATGCTTTTTACTAATACACCACTTCCTTCTTCTAATAAACGCAATTCTTTCACGTTTACTTCAGACAAAATCAAGTCTTTTACGTGTAAAATATTTTCAGAGAACGTTTGGTTCAATGTTGGAACCATAATCGTTTGAAGCGGTTGTCTTACACGAATTTTCTCTTTTTTACGAATACCTAAAACCAACGAAGAAACACGTTGTGCTATGTCCATTTGCGCTTCTAAAGCCTCATCGATTACGTTTGTATCTAATTGAGGGAAATTAGCCAAGTGAACTGAAATCACATCGTGACGTTTTGTAATGTTATTTAAGTCTGTAAACAATTGATCCATAAAGAATGGTGCAATTGGCGCCCCAAGGATAGCAACTGTTTCCAAACACGTATACAACGTTTGATAAGCAGATAATTTATCTTGCGAATCTTCGCTTTTCCAGAAACGTCTTCTACATAAACGAACGTACCAGTTAGACAATTGATCTGTTACGAAATCTTGAATCAAACGACCTGCTTTCGTAGGTTCGTATTGCTCAAATGACTCATCTACATTTTTGATTAATGAATGTAATTGAGAAAGAATCCAACGGTCTATTTCTGGTCTATCTTTCAATGCGATATCTTGCTCTGAATAGTTAAATCCATCAATATTCGCATACAAAGCAAAGAAAGAATAAGTGTTGTATAATGTTCCGAAGAATTTACGTTGAACTTCCGTAATTCCATCCAAGTCAAACTTTAAGTTGTCCCAAGGTTGTGCGTTCGTGATCATATACCAACGAGTTGCATCAGGCCCGTATTTTTCTAATGTAGTAAAAGGATCTATTGCATTACCTAAACGTTTAGACATTTTTTGTCCGTTTTTATCTAATACTAATCCATTAGAAATAACGTTTTTGTATGCTACTTTATCAAATACCATCGTAGCAATTGCATGTAGGGTATAGAACCAACCACGTGTTTGGTCAACACCTTCAGCGATGAAATCTGCAGGGTAGTTTGTTAAATTATCAATGTAATCTTTGTTTTCAAAAGGGTAGTGCCATTGAGCGTAAGGCATTGAACCTGAGTCAAACCATACGTCGATTAAGTCTGATTCGCGGTACATTGGTTTTCCATTTTCTGAAACCAATACGATTTGGTCTACATAATGTTTGTGTAAGTCAATTTTTCCGTAGTTATCATCAGACATATCACCAATGGTATATACTTCTAATGGATTTTTATCCATCAATCCAGCAGCAACCGATTTATCACACGCATTTTTCAATTCTTCAACAGAAGAAATGATAATACGCTCATCTCCTTCTTTCGTTGACCAAATTGGAATTGGAATACCCCAATAACGAGAACGTGATAAGTTCCAGTCATTTAAGTTTTCTAACCATTTTCCGAAACGACCAGAACCTGTTGATTCAGGTTTCCAGTTGATGGTGTTGTTTAATTCCATCATACGTTCTCTCGCAGCAGTTGCTTTGATGAACCATGAGTCTAACGGATAGTATAATACAGGTTTGTCTGTTCTCCAACAATGTGGGTAACTGTGCTCGTATTTTGCAACAGCGAACGCCTTGTTTTCTTCTTTTAATAAAATAGCGATTTGTACGTCAGCCGAACGCTCAGGAGCTTCTCCTTCGTTGTAGTATTCGTTTTTAACATACATACCACCGAAAGGTCCAACTTCTGGTCTGAATTTACCTTGTAGGTCAACCAATGGAACAAGATTTCCTTTTCCGTCATTAACCAACATTCCCGGTACACCTGCATCAGCAGCTACGCGCGCATCGTCCGCACCAAAAGTAGGAGCGATGTGAACAATTCCCGTACCATCAGAAGTAGTAACGAAGTCACCACTGATTACTCTAAACGCTTCTTCCGGAGTTTCAGCAGGTAAAACGAATGGTAATAATTGTTCGTATTTAATTCCAACTAAATCAGTCCCTAAACATTCACCAGCTACGAAGTAAGGAATTACTTTGTCCCCTGGGTTATATGATGCTAATTCAGTTTCGTTCTCAACTGCATTGAATCCTTTTCCGAATTGGTATCCAACTAAGTTTTTCGCTAGAATTACATTGATTGGCTCGAATGTATACTGGTTGAATGATTTTACCAATACATATTCAATTTTGGGACCTACACATAATGCGGTGTTTGATGGCAAGGTCCATGGGGTTGTCGTCCATGCCAAAAAATGGATATTCTGTAGGGATGTAGCATGCTGCATCCCTACAGAATATCCATGCTGCATCCCTACAGAAATATTATCAAACGGTGTTTTTTCACCATCTTTCACCTTAAACTGTGCAACAACCGTAGTATCTTTTACATCACGGTAGCATCCAGGTTGGTTGATTTCGTGAGATGATAGACCTGTACCTGCTTTAGGTGAATATGGTTGGATCGTATATCCTTTGTAAATTAATCCTTTGTTGTATAATTGAGCAAGTAACCACCAAACAGATTCCATGTATTTAGAATCATAAGTGATATATGGGTTTTCCATGTCTACCCAATACCCCATTTTGTGAGTTAGGTCGTTCCAAATATGGGTGTAACGCATTACCGTTTCCTTACAATACTTGTTGTATTCTTCTACCGTAATTTTACTTCCTATATCTTCTTTAGTGATACCAAGTTCTTTTTCAACGCTTAACTCAATTGGAAGACCATGCGTATCCCATCCTGCTTTACGTTTTACTTGATACCCTTTTAGGGTTTTGTAACGACAAAAAATATCTTTGATTGAGCGCGCCATAACGTGGTGAATACCAGGAAGACCATTTGCTGATGGTGGACCTTCAAAGAAAACAAAAGGCTTGTTTTCGTCACGCGTTGACATTGATTTTTCGAAGATGGAATCTTTTTCCCATTTTTCTAAAACACTTTTTGCTACGTCAGGAAGGTTTAATCCCTTGTATTCATTATATTTTGTGCTCATTCAAACAAAGTTTTTATCAAAGTGCAAAGATATAAATATGATATTTAAAATTTAGAATTATTATATATTTCATTTCCCATATCAACAAAAATCAATAATAAGTGTTTTAATTAAGAATTAATAAATTATTTTGTTAAACAAGTTAAATAAATAAGTATGATTATTAGAAAGTATATTATTGCAATGCTTATTATTATTGTTTTAGTGTTATCAGCATTTGAATTAAATTCATCAAAACAAATTGGTTCTTTTCATTCTGCAAAGGGTTATCCAAATGGTATAGGAATCGCAGGAAATACAGGTGCTCCTGGAGAAAGTACGTGCGCTAGTTGTCATGGTGCATCATTAAAAATTGGAGGTTCTGAGAGTACATTAACTTATAAGGATTCGGTAAACACTTTAGTAACTAGTTATAAACCGAATCATACTTATGATCTGACTTTTACGTATTCAATTTCAGGTAAAAAAGGTTTTCAAGTAGTTGCTTTAGATACAAATAATAAACAAGCTGGATTATTGACCGCTGGATCCAACACGTTAGTTACTTCTTTAAATAGTAAACAATATTTAAATCATAAATCTTCTACTAATTCAAGTTGGACTTTTAAGTGGAAAGCACCGACTAAAAATGTTGGAGATGTTACTTTTTATGTTGCAGCAGGGAATTTAGCATCTATTTATAAATCAACATACAAACTTTCAGCTTTTGTTGATACAACTAACCAAGGTGGTGGAAATAATGGAGGAGGGAATACAGGCGGTAATAATAATGGTTCTACTGATACAACTAAGACAAATGCAATACGTGTAAATACAAATAATTTTGAATTTACAGCTTTTTATATTGCTGCATCTCAAAACTTATATTTGAAATACGATGCTAATTTAAAGGGTGACGCTTTTGTGAATGTATTAGATCTGAATGGTCGTTCAGTGGCTTATAAAAAAGTTGGTACAGTTAATGGAAATTCTGTTAAAGAAATGGAGTTACCTATGGTTGTTCAACCAGGAACATATGTGATTAATATGTTCGTTAATAACTATATGTCTAGTAAAAAGATAGTTGTTTTTTAATCTTAACTCAATAAAGTTTTTATCAAAGAGTTGTTTTGTTCAGAGCAGCTCTTTTTTTATTTTCAAGCTGATTTTCCAATACCATAAAAATTGTCAACATACTAAAAATAGGAACGCAAGCTTTGTCTGTATCAAGATAGTTATTTAAGATTCCGTGTACAAAGTAAGTAACCAATGAAAGTATCATTGCTAAAATCAATACTTTGGTTTCACGGTCTGCCGATGGCCATTTGTTATAAAGTGTGATGGATTTGTAAAAAATAGCAGCTATTAATATTAGAGTGACAATTAATCCTGGCAATCCCATTTCTGCCATAGGACCTAAATATTCGCTGTGTGCATTTCCACCATCACCAAAATTAGTTGAGATGATAGTAAGGTTTTCTGGTTCTTGAAAACGGGCATATTCAAACGCGTATGTACCTGGACCAAATCCAAAAACAGGTCGTTCTTCGAACATAGCTAACGCACATGACCATCTGTTAATTCGTTCCAAATTTGATGCGTCTGTGGTTACATTCGCTGCACTTTCAATACGTTTTCCAAAATCTTCAGTAGTATGTTCTTCTTTGTTTTTGGCTAACATAAATTGGATTTGAGTCCATGAAAGCAAGATGACAGTTGTTATCGTGATTAAAGTAACAGCGATGTACTTAAATTTAATTTTAAAAGCAATCAAAAACCATACCCCACCTGCTGCCACGATACTTAACCACGCTGCACGTGTATATGAAAAATACAATCCGATGAGGTTGATTATTATCATTAAAATTAAAAAGACTTGTACTAATAGATTATGTTTTTTAGAGAAGTAAATTCCAATTAACAGTGGAAAGATTAGTGCAACAATAGCTCCGTAAATGGTATGATCTTTGAAAAATGGCCACATGACCCAATGCGATTCTTTCTCTCCAAATTGATAAGTAGCATGTAATGTTACCGTATACATAATAACTAAAATCATTCCTATACAAAATAACCACAAAAATAATTTGATGTATTTAAACTCTCTAAATAACAGAGAACCAAACCCTATAATAGGAACCACGAACCATAATTTGGCTAGTAAAAATTTTAACGAAACAATAGGATGACTACTGGTGATACTTGAGATTAGCATCCAAGTTAGGTATATCACAATAGCCCATGTAAGTTCGTTACGAAATATAAATTTAGGCAGAATGGAAGAACGAATTTGGTAGAATAAAAATAAAATCAATAACCCAAAAAGGAGAGGTTCAGTAGGTAGAAATAATCCAAAGCCATTTACATATTCTTCAATATTTACACTCAAAGGCGTTGTAAAAAAGAGAAACAGAATGATAAATTTTGTTTGAAATAGCGCTAAATAAATTGTTAATGCTCCTGCTGGAACTAAAAAAATCAACCAATTATCTAATAATAATGAAATAACCGATAGTATAATAAATACTCCGGTTGCTAATATAGCGCTAACATGTTCTTTGAAAGTGTGCACTATGCTTCCTCTCTTCGTAATTCTTTGACTTTCTGTTGAATTAGCAATGCAAGAATTGAAAACATCAAGGTTGCTAATGTAGATACGATGATAATAATCGATTTTTTAGGTTTTTCCTTTTTATCAGCTACCACCGCTTTTTCTACGACAAACTTATGATTAAAATTTGTATTTGCATCTGATTCCGCTTGTTCATACGCTGCTTCAAATTCAGCAATTTTCACCATTTTTTCATCACGTAGCATAGATAATCCGTCAAATTCAGCACCGTGTTTTAGGTTAACTTCGATTTGTTTTTTGAAGAATTTTTTATCTTCTTTTCCTTTTGCTTCGTTATAGGCTTGGAATAAATTTGCTCTACCTTCAGAAGTAACAACCCCTAATGAACTTAAGCTATCTAACTTGGTCATGATAATGTGTAAGTCTTGCATGATTAAGTCCTTCTTACGTTTGTTGATTTCATAAGCAGGTAAAGTACGTTCTTTTACCATTTCATTTTTTACAGTATCAATCAAGTCAACAATTTTATTGGCAATTTCGGCGGCTAATGCAGGACTTTTATCTAAAACATCGATTTGGATAGATCCATAACGTGTTCTTGTGAAAGAAATATGATCTGAATAAGCAATACCTAATCTGTAATTTTTATTTGGATCTGTTGGTTTGATTTCATAGTGATTCATCAAATCAAATTGATGCACTATTTTATCTCTGATTTTCGAAGATTGTAAAATCTGAACTAATTGTTCTGCTTGTTCTTCTTCCCCAAAATCCATAGATGATGCTTTTGCATTTCGTTGTTCGGAAAATGAAACGGTACTCGTTGCTGCAGGGAAAACAACAGCAGTAGATAAATACAAAGGGGTAATAAAAAAAGAAATAATCAACGAAGCTACAGCACCAATACTTGTTAGAATTCCTATAAGTTTGCGGCGATGCCAAATGAATTGTATGATATTTTGATTTAATGCTTTATCTAGCGTTTCTTCCATAATTTAATTCTATAAAAGTTTTCTATAACGAATACGATACGAAAATAGTATAATTCTATTTAAAAATCCGCCATTTATTTTTTAATGCGGTCATTCTGAAATCATCTAATAATTCAGTTATCCCTTTATCACGAAGTTTTTTCTTCAATTTAAAGGTTCCTTTTCCCATTTTGAAATCAAATTCATCTTCAAATAGTGGAACAACACATAAAAATTGAATTTTTTTATTTTCAATTTCAATTGGCGCAAGTTCATTGGCAAAAAAATCAGGTTCTAAGAGCATCAAGTATTTTTGCTTCATTGATGTAGATAGATGCTCTATAGGATTTCCGTTAGCGAATGTATGACCATCTCCGTACCAAGTTTGTTTTTCAATAAGGTGATTCCCTAATTTATCCATCCACGTTTTTACCCAACTCATAGCTGGAATATCATCGTTTAAATCCCAATAACTAGGTAAACAAAAAACGAGTTCAATGTGTTTGTACGCTTTATTTTTTTCGGTTGCTGGCTGCTCGTAATCGGATAAACCACTTGTCATAAAAAAAGTAACGCCCTTTCTACTAGAAGATGAAATTTGAAGGGTTTTAAAATGAATGTTAGTTGAAGAATGGATAGTAATGTTAGGACTACCGAATCGTTTTTCTATAGCTTCGTGGAGTGAATTCATAGTGTAAATTTAATCAACAAGAGCCAATTCTAGGGATTTCCAAAAACTTTCTGTTGATTTGACACAACCTTGATCAATCAATTGATGAATTTCTTCTTCTCGGGATTTAGTATATGGCTTGGAATGTCTGAAAAATCCAACTTCTTTTCCATGGTTACTTAATGCTTGATGAATACTTTCAGGAGTAGAGAAATCTAAAAAAGTTTCTTGATTTTTTGCCTGAAGTGCAATAAGATGGATACTTTCTTTATCACAGTGAAAAACAAAACAAGCATCTTTGGTTCTGTTTTCCAGATATTGAATGTTTTCATAAACTCGTTGAAGTACCTGGTCACTAAATAATCCAACTAGTTCCAACGCTAGTTCAGGTTGTTCTTTATTGATTCGTTCCCATTCTTCTTTGTGTACATGATTTACAATTAGAAAATGTTTTAATTCTTCTTCTAAATGAGTTAGTTCTTCGTCGGTTAATAAGCGGTATTTCATTGTTGTGATCTTTTATACAAAGGTAAAATAGAATAGTTAGTTATTTACAAAACTGAAAAACGAATACCTAATCCATATTGAATTTGAAAATAGGTTTGACTTCGTAAATCGCTAAAAGTTAAAATTGAATAGGTCGGTCTTACCTCAGTAAAAACAGAAATTTGATTTAGAAGTTGTTTATTTTGACTAAGTTTCAATGAAAGTCCTACAGGAATAAAAATGGATCCATTGAGTGTGTTTTTATTTTTTAACACTGCACCGCTCATGGTTGAATTTGAAAATTCTAGTGGAATAGTATTGTTAGGGTTTACTAAATTGTAACCATCTGAATAATAAGTATGATATATAACTCCTGAATTACTTACAGCAAAACCACCACTTAAACCTAAACCAACATAACTTTCAAGTTTTTTTAATAAATTAAAGTTATGAACGAAAGAGAGCTCTGTTGCTATTTTTTTTGAATCATTTGAAAGCTGATAAGTTTCAAGTAAGTAAGAACTTTGATAATTAATTGTAGTATTATCGAGATCTTTATAGTAAAGTGCCTCCAAATTTATTGAGCTAGAAAAATTTAACCCTAAACGTAAATAATTTTTGCTTTCTTTGATTTGAAAACTAACTAAAAAAGTATTACAATAGTCTGAATTTTCTATCCATTTATCTTTTTCTGATTTTTGAAATCCAGTTAGTTTATTAGCATCAAAAAAAGAGGGGATACCAATCATATCGCTCATTTGACTTGGAGACAAATCAGGTAGCTGTTGAAATAGAATCGTATTAGTATTAATGTTAAATTCCTTTAAATTAAACAGTTTTGTTTTTTTTACGTCTTGACTTAAAGTTATGAATGAATTTATTATTGATAATAAAAAAATCAATTTTTGAAATGTTTTCATGACTATATTTTTACTAATTAGATTGATAACGTTGAAGTTTTTATAATGTTGCCTTGAAAAAAATAATTTTATAAGATCGGGCAACCGATTCATTTATCAATCGTTAATGATTTGTTTTAAAAATATAATTATGAAAAATTATTACAAACTAAATGTATACTTGACTTTGTTGTTTTGTGTATGTTATCAATTTATTTCAGCTCAATGTGAAGGCATCGGGCTTAATTATGCTGGAAATTTAACATCTTGGGAACAGTTTTCTCCATGTAATCAAGGTTCAAGCAATCAAATTCCTTTAATGTCTCCCTATCAAAATCCTGTAGTAACTATTAATCCAAAAAATGGTGCAGGTTTTTTAAATCTTAATTATTTTGATCCAAATAAAAGTATTATGATTTTTGGTGGTGATGGTCCAGTTATCGGAACAGATTTTTCATTTGGCGGTGGTCAATATGAGTATGATGTTATAGTTCAAGACCCGAACGATTTGAAAAAAGAATGTCATTTGACCTTAAATCTTACTTATGATCTATTTTCTTGCAGGAGAATTGAAAAAGTTTCTACCCTTTATGCGCAATGTGATTCTTTGAATGGTGCTATTATAATTAAACGAATCGGTGGTGCAAAAATTAGATTAATAGAAGGAAATAACAATGAAATTTTAACCAAGACATATTCAGATGTAACAGATGGAGATACAATAAAAAACTTAAAAGCAGGTGGATATCGTATTGAGGTTATAAACGAATTTAGCAATAGTAACCAACCTATGCAAATCATTTATACTACTATTAAAATACCTGAAAATTTAAAGATAGAATCAAAGTATAAAATTGTTTGTGAAGGAAATCCCTTGACATTGAGTGCTCCTAGTTCACAAAAATATCTGTGGAGTACAGGGGAAACAACCCAATCCATCCAAGTTAATAAGGGAGGTAAATATGCTGTTGAAGTAATAAATCCAACTGTACCACTTTGTCAAACAAAAGATACGATAGATTTGAAATTCAATCCTAGATTAACTTTAGAGATTTTGCAGTCATACAAAGATTGTAAAAGTGAATCGTTGGATATTACATATCGGGTGAAAGGCGGTACAGCTCCTTATTACTATCAACATCAAGGTAATCTTGCATGTATTGAAGGGTGTATGCAAAAAGTGGATTCAACGTTTAAACTAAGTTATTATGAAAATGGATATTATGTACTTGTTACTGATGCGACTGGTTGTAGTGTAGCAAAAGAATATAAACATTTACCAAACTCATCAAATTTAAAATTGACTTACACAAAGAATATTAAAATATGTCAAGGAGATTCTACTGTTTTTAATGATCAATATCCAAACGAAAAAGAGTTTAAGCACCAGTGGTATTTAGATGGTCAAGCAATATCTCAAGGAACTAAAAATGAATTTTTTGCTAAAAAAGCAGGTAAATATCATGTTGTAGTAACTACACCTTGGTGTGAAGTTAAATCAGATACGGTTACAGTTGAGGAAGTTGTTCCTGATCCAATTCAATATGTATTACCTATAAGTCCTTCTTGTTTGGGAATGACGATGACTTATCAAGCAGAAAAAAATAAATCCAATTATGAATGGAATGTTTTAAATCAAGCAAAAAACATTGATTATAATATAATTAGTGGTGGTACGGATACTTCTAGTTCCATTTCTTTAGTGTGGATGACAGATGGTCCGAAACAAATTACACTTAATTATTCAAATGGACTTTGTAAAAATAAGTTTCCTGCAATTATAACTTCGATGGTTGAGAGACCTGTTAATTTAGTTCCGCTGAATCAAAATCAAAATGCAATTTGTCAAGGTGCCATAAGCACCTATAGAGTAATAAATGCAAATTCGAATAACGGTCTAATTCAACCATTGAATTTAGTTTGGGATGTTCCTGGCGCTGTAAAAGGAGTTGATTATGAAATTCAATCAACATTAGAAGATGAAATTACAATTAAATGGATTAAACCTGCTCAATATAAATTGATAGTATTTAATTATGGAATAGGCTCTAATTGTGGCGGAAAAAATACTGTTGATTTTGATATCACTGTAAATGCTATTGATCAACCTACATTAATTGCTGATAAAGGATCTGTTTGTTTTGGGAATGTGATTGAATATAAAACGGAATCAGGTAAACAAAATTATGTATGGAATATACCAAACAAAATAAAAGGTATAGATTATAACCTAATTGAAGGCGGAGATTCTAAATCAAATACAATGAAAATTAATTGGTTAACTCAAGGTTTGAATAAAATAACAGTAAATTATTCATCTTCCAATGGACTTTGTACCGCAGGTAAACCAGCTGAAATATATACTCAAGTTCAAATGCCTATTGAATTGTTTCATACAACTCCTGAAAAGTCTGATGTGTGTTTGAATTCTATTGCAACATATAAAGTAAAGAATTTAAATGCCCCTTATTCAATAATGAATCAACAAAATTTAATTTGGACAGTGTATGGTGATCCAAGTAGAGATTATAAGATTTTAGCAGGTGGAAATGCAACAGATAGTTCTATTACTGTTCAGTGGTTAAAAGCTACTAAAACAGGAATCTTTGTAAATACTAACGACTGTGGAAACTCGTTAAGTTTTGATGTTACTGTTCACGATACAATTAATATCAAAAAAATAGTTGCAACTCTACCTTTTAATCTTTGCAAAATTGATTCCTTAAAATTAAGTGTTTCTAATTTAATTGGAAATACCGTTCAATGGTATTTCAATGACAAAGAAATAACAAAAGCGATTGATTCAATTTTTTATGCAAAACTTCCTGGTAAGTATAATGTTGTGATTAAAAATGCTGGAAATTGCTCATTTACAAGTGACTATTTTGAATTTAAAAAGGATACGTGTAATTCCGTTGCAAAATTAAATGATCTTCAAGATGATAAGATTACGGTTTATCCAAATCCAGCTTCAACTTTATTAAATATAGATCTAAATAATCCTAACGTTAAAAGTGTTGCTTTAGTAAATGTTTTAGGACAGAAAGTTATACACCAAGATTTACAGACGATGAATAATGTAATAAATGTTCAAGATGTAACAAAAGGTATGTATTTGGTATCATTTTTCAATGAACATAACGAAATTATTTCTACTAAAAAGATTACCATTGAATAAAGCAAAATACTATTTAATAGTAGAAATGGCTGTCTAATTCGGACGGCCATTTCTATTTTATCGTTATTTTTGTTTTAAACATTTTGTTTTGAAGTTCAAACATTACATAGCACATTTTTTACTATTCGCTTTCGTAGTGATGGTTACACCACGTGATTGGTGGCATGATTGTGTTCATGAAACTAGTGTTTCAACTCTTGACAAACATACACATTTTCAAAAAGGAAAAGAAACATGTGATTTTTGTCAGTTGGGATTTCAATTCTACGCAGAAGAAACTACACCGTTGGTTTTTCATTTTGCTAAAAAAGGAATTATTAAACACACTTTTAATTATTCATCATCAGAATCATTTCGTTTTCATTCGTTTTCAGGAAGGGGTCCACCCGTAGTGTGATTTATTAGAAACTTGAGTTAAAAAAGTTTTTCTACTAAATTTATTAAGTATTAATTTCCCTCCTTGAGGAGGGGTAGGGGTGGTGACAAATACATATTGAATTTCAATTAAGAATTGATTTAAAATAATAGTTAGGTATCACCCTCCTTAGTCCTCCCTCAAGGGAGGAAAATAATTTTAACAATGAAAAATTTCCTTTTTCTGATATTGATGTATATTCAATTTCAGGTGGTAGGTCAACAAACATGTACTTTAAATTTAACAGGTACCGTTTCCGACTTGCACAACAAAATGCCTTTATCGGGCATCACCGTTATGTTGAAAGAAACCAATTCAAAAGTGCATACTGATTCGCTTGGCAGGTATGTTTTTACCAACGTGTGTCCAGGAAAATACACCTTGCTTTGTGCTACGATTCCAGGATTCAATCCGATTAAAAAATCAGTTGATTTAGTTGAAAATCGTGTATTGAATTTACAATATGAATCACATTCTAAAGAGTTGGGAGAAATTATTATTTATTCTAAAAAAGAACATTCGCTTCATTTAAAAACACTCGCAACTGATGTTATTCAAGGAGATGAATTGGAAAAAAATAAGGGGGTAAATTTAGGCGAACTAGTAAAATCCGTTCCTGGGGTTAGTACATTAAATACGGGTAATTCGATTTCTAAACCAGTTATTCACGGCATGCATAGCAATCGTTTATTGTTGGTAAACAATGGTGTACGGCAAGAAGGACAACAATGGGGAACAGAGCATGCGCCTGAAATTGATCCTTTTATAGCTGGGAAGGTAACCGTTATCAAAGGGGCAAATAGTGTGATGTATGGTTCAGATGCAATTGCAGGGCTTATCTTGATAGATACTAAATCATTACGTGATACTGCAGGTATAGGTGGGGAAGTAAATTTAGTTGGTAGTTCGAATGGAAGGGGAGGAGTTATTTCTGCATTTTTAGAAGGAAATAGCAAACGATTTTCTCCTTTTTCATGGAGAGCACAAGGAACACTGAAAGCACAAGGGAATGTCAATTCTCCGGATTATATGTTAATTAATACAGGAGTGAAAGAATCAAATTTTTCTATTGAAACAGCTTGGAAAAAGAACAATTATGGACTTGAATTTTTTTACAGCCAATTTAATACCAAACTCGGAATTTTTGGTGCGTCACATATCGGTAATTTATCTGATTTACAACGTGCTTTTCAAAGTAAAGTACCTTTAGAAACTGGACCTTTTACTTATGAAATAGGAAGACCATATCAAGTTGTGGAACACGAATTAGCGAAGTTCAAATTTTATTTCAATACGGGTAATGCGGGTAAATTTTCGGTGACCTATGCACGCCAATATAATTTTCGTAACGAATATGACAAACACAAACCATTGAATGATAATCTTGCCAGTTTGAATTTACCTGATTTAGAGTTTCATTTAACAACCCATTTAGCTGATGTTTTTTGGACTCACAAATCTTGGAAAAGTTGGAAGGGAAGCGTCGGTATAAATACGATGTTACAAGCTAATACTTACAGAGGAAGAATGTTAGTTCCAAGTTTTGAAAATCAAACTGCAGGTATATTTTGGGTTGAAAATTGGCATCATAAAAATTGGGATGTTGAGTTAGGAGCGCGACAAGATTGGAAACAGTTAACCGTGTATTTACCATCAGCAGACAAAAAGACTTTATTGCCAACAAACCACAACTTTGAACGAACCACCGCCAGTATCGGAGTGAATTACTCCATTGACTCAACCTGGAAATTCTTATTTAATGTTGGTTCAGCTTGGAGGTCACCTTCGGTAAATGAATTGTATTCGAATGGGTTACATCATGGTGCAGCTGCAGTTGAATATGGTACTGCTACTATGAATACAGAAAAAGCTTTAAGCACAACGTTTACTTTGAAGTATTCTAAAGAAGAAAAAGTTTATGTTGAAATCACGCCTTATCATAATTATATTCAAGGGTTTATTTATCGTAAACCAACACCCGAACCTGTATTAACTGTAAGGGGAGCTTTTCCTGGGTTTATATTTACACAAACGGATGCAATATTAAAAGGGATAGATTTTCATGGTTCATATCATTGGAATAGTTTTATCGAAACAAAAGTGAAAGGTGCTGTTTTACGTGCTTGGAATAAAACTGAAAATGAATGGCTTATTTTAATGCCTTCTGATCGTATAGAGGTAGAAACAGGCTATCATATTGATCGTAACAGAGCCTGGAAACATTACTACGTTGGGTTTACAAGTCAATATGTTGCTAAACAAACTCGAGTTCCGTTAAATGCAGATTTTGTATCTCCACCAGCTGATTATTGGTTGTGTGGTTTATCTGCTGTAACACACGTCCGCATTTCATCTCAATTATTGGAATTAGGTCTCAATGTGACTAATCTTTTTAATCAGCGTTACCGCGATTATCTAGATCGATTCCGATATTTTGCCGATGCGATGGGAACAAATGTTTCGTTTAGACTAAAGTATAAATTTTAATGCAACAATATTGCATTATTAATTATTTTCATATTATATTTGCAACTAAATTGCATTAGAATGAAAAAGCTTCCAGTTACAGTATTAAGTGGTTTTTTAGGTTCGGGTAAAACAAGTCTCTTAAATCATATTTTGCATAATAAAGAGGGATTGAAAGTAGCCGTAATCGTAAATGATATGAGTGAAATTAATGTTGATGCAAGATTGATCGAACAAGAGGGAACAATTTCTCGAACAGAAGAGAAATTAGTTGAGATGAGTAATGGTTGTATTTGCTGTACACTTCGAGAGGATTTAATGATTGAAGTTGAAAGACTCGCTAAAGAAAATAGATTTGATTATTTGGTTATTGAAAGTACGGGAATTAGTGAACCAATTCCAGTGGCTCAAACATTTTCTTTTGTGAATGAAGAAGATAACATTGATTTGAGTCAGTTTAGTTATATAGATTGTATGGTGACAGTGGTTGATGCCTATAATTTTTTAAGAGATTTTGGAAGTTCAAGTACTTTACAAGAACAAAATTTATCGGACCTTGAAGGAGATAACCGTACTATAGTAAATTTATTAACGGATCAAATTGAATTTGCAAATGTAATTTTGATTAATAAAATTGATTTGGTTGAGGCTGAAGATGTTTTGTTGTTGAAAGGGCTGATTAAAAAATTAAATCCTGAAGCAAAAATTGTTCTTAGTTCGTTTGGAAAAGTAGATCTACATACAATCATAAATACAAAGTTGTTTGATTATGAAAAAGCAGAAAATGCCGCTGGATGGATAAAAGAATTAGAAGGAGTACATTCACCAGAAACGGAAACCTATGGAATTAATTCATTTGTGTATCGATCTATAAAACCTTTTCATCCAGTTCGTTTTTGGGAATATATTAATCAGTATTTTCCGACTACTATCATACGAAGTAAAGGGTTGTTTTGGTTAGCATCAAGACCACATCAAGCTTTAAATTGGGGACAAGCGGGTGGATCTTTAAGAGCTGAAAGCGCTGGTGTATGGTGGAGTAGTATGAGTTTTGAAGACAGAAATCAATACGCAGTATTTACCGAAAATCAACAATTAATAGAAAAAGATTGGACAGCTGAATTTGGTGATCGAAAAAATGAATTAGTATTTATCGGTATAGAGATGGATGAAGCATTAATTAATAAACAGTTAGATGCTTGTCTTTGTGATGATGAAGAAATAATAAGAATGAAAACAGGAAATTTTCCAAATCAAGATGAATGGCCTTTAATGGAAATACCTATTGAAGGTTTTATAAGTAAAATGTTTAATCAATATGTTTAATTATGAGTAAGTTTAAATTTTTAGGAGTAGTTGTATTAGCTGGATTGGTAATCGTAGGCTGTAAAAAAGACCACCATCATCCTGAACACAATCATGAACATGATGAAAGTGAGTTGATTACAACTGTTCAGTTGAATTTCACTAAAAAAGGAGTTTCTGATTCTACTTTTACTGTATTGTTTAATGACCCTGACGGAACAGGTGGGAATAAACCAATTTCTTTTGATACAATTCGTTTAGATGTCAATAAAACATATACTTGTGATTTAATCTTGTTAGATAAAAGCAAAAATCCAATAGATACAATATCTAATGAAGTATTAGAAGAAGCTGATGATCATTTATTCTTTTTTACACCATCAGATAATGATGCATTATCAGTTACTATCAATGATAAAGATTCAAAAGGAAGAAATCTTGGATTAAAAACTTCGTGGGTTACAAAAACAAAAAGCTTAAATGCTGGGACTGTAAAAGTGAAATTAATGCATCAACCTGGAATTAAAGATGGATCATCAGCTCAAGGAGAGACTGATGTAGAACTTGATTTTCCATTGGTTATAAAATAAGGCGGTAGTGTATTTAATACACTGATTTAAGCGTGTTTCGTTTTTTAACGAGCACCCTTTTTATAGTTCAAAATGAGTATTAGATAAGTTTTTACATTTCGGACAAACTCCACTTACTGTAATATTTATTTCATCTATTTGATATTCAGAAGGCATTGAAAATTCTGGAACTACATTTTCAACACAGGTAATTTCTTTACATTGGTTGCACGAAAAGTGAACATGATTATGCGCATGTTTGTGTGAACACGAAGTTTTACACGAAGCAAAATTTACAACGCCATTTAAATCGATGATTTTATGAACTAATCCTTCATCTACTAATCGATTTAAAACGCGATATACTGTTACTCGATCGCATAGTTCATCAGTTTGTTTTTGGATTTCCAAATGAGTCAACGCAGTAGAAGATTGATTAACAATTCCTAGTATTGTTTTTTTTGCTTGTGTATTGCGTTGTGGTTTTTTCATTTGATTTCTTATACTTCAAAATTAGAATTAATTATCTTTTAAATCAGGTGTTAATGTATTTGATTCGGTTTGATTTCTGAATACTTCAAAATAAAAACCTAATAGGAAAAAATCACGACCTGTTTCATCATTGATTTTATAATCGAATTGATGTAAATACCCTAATTGTATTTGAACTGATTTTGTTGGTTTAAAACCAAGAGCAAACTGAATTCTATTTCTTTCAAAATAAGGTTCTTTGTTTGTAAAAAAGAGCTCATTACTAGCGCTAATTTGATAAGGTTTAAATCCTTTTTTTTCACTACCGAAAGGATAGCTGACTCCAAATCGATACCTAAATCTGTTTCTATATCCATTCATGGTAAACCTGGATTCAACCCGATACCTTTGTTCGATATTCAACGCACCTAATTTTTGATTTAAAGTTAGTTGTGGCCAAATTCGTATTTCATTATTGTTTTTTGGTAATCGAAAATTTCCATTTTCATTAAAAGTTTGATAATTACCTATTCCCAGTGAAACAATGGCATTTGGTAAAAATTTATAATTGACCCAAGTTTTATATTCGAAATAATGAAATGTATCATAAAAATTCAAAGATCTTATTTGTCCTTCTCCATTTAGAGTCAATTTTTCATGAATTGAATATCGGATATTTAAAGTATTCCAAGAACCAATCTCTTGTGAAAATAGAGTTGAATTAGAAAATAACCAAATAGAAGATATGAAATAGAATCGCAGCTTAGCAATATGGTTATTTATCTGTTGCACTTTTAATTGAGATTGACTTTTGAAAAAATAGAGAATTTGGCACCGTTATGATTTCACCTTCTTTTGTTTTTAAATGAACATAAAAATAGGACAAATCGGTAACTTCACCTTCAACGGGTGCATCTTTATCAATTACACGAATAGTATCTCCAATTTTCAACGGGTGATTAAAAAACAATAAAATGCTAGATGTAATACTGGATAACAAAGACCATTGAGCAAAAAATGCAATCCC
The DNA here is from genome assembly GCA_947464135.1 of Flavobacteriia bacterium. Lineage (GTDB taxonomy): Bacteria > Bacteroidota > Bacteroidia > Flavobacteriales_D > Crocinitomicaceae > CANHVK01. The sequence goes on from CANHVK010000007.1 coordinate 39,948, forward strand.
TAAAGCGGTAACAATGGTACCCACAAAAACAGCAATTTCATTTTGTTCTAATCCCCAAACTGCTGCTAATAAGACTGTACATGTGATAAATGAAAGTAAGTGTACAATTCGTATGATGATTTTTCTTCTTCCTCGTTGTACTTGTGTTTTCTTTAATGTATTATTGATGAATTTATTAGTAATAAAATAAGTTACTAAATAACCAATAAACACGAATGAAGTTTCAATGATTTGAGCGTTAATCATAGTATTAATTTATTATCCAAAAATAACGATAAAATAATCGCTTTTGTAACAATGGTGACTAATCAAAAAGTTTAAAGCACGTATTTTTGATCTATGGATAAAAAATCACATTGGGAAAAAGTTTATGAGACAAAGTCTCCACAAGAAGTAAGTTGGACACAAGAGATACCAGAAACATCATTACGTTTAATTAGAGAAACAAATGTAGCTAAAGATGCAGCTATCATTGATATTGGCGGTGGTGATAGTAAATTGGTGGATTTTCTTTTAGAAGAAGGTTATTCAAATATTACTGTGCTTGATATTTCTGCGAATGCATTGGAAAGAGCTAAAAAGCGATTGGGCGAAAAAGCAGAGTTAGTTCAATGGATTGTTTCCGACATAAATGAATTTACTCCAATAAATCAATATGCAATTTGGCATGATCGTGCCGTATTTCATTTTGTTAACGATGAGCAAAATATAAATCGTTATGTAGAAATGGTTACAAAATTTACTACCGAACATTTTATCATCGGAACGTTTTCTGAAAACGGACCGTTAAAATGTAGTGGGTTGGAAATCAAACAGTATAATGAACAAAAATTAAATAATCTTTTTGGACATTCGTTTAGTTTAACAACTTGTTTTACAGAAGATCATACAACTCCTTTTGATACCATTCAGAATTTCATTTTTGCATCGTTCAAAAGGAAATACAGTGGGTGTTAGAAGATACTATTTGGGTCTCAGTAAAATTAAAACCCAAATAGTATTTTTATTTTATTTCTTCAAATCAAAGCGATCCAAATTCATTACTTTATTCCAAGCGGAAATAAAATCTTGAATGAATTTTTCTTTTGCATCGTTACTTGCATACACTTCTGCTAATGCTCTTAATTCAGAGTTTGAACCAAAAACTAAATCAACTCTAGAAGCAGTCCATTTTTGTTTTCCAGTTTTTCTATCAGTTCCAGCAAATTCTTCTTTTGAATCAGAAATTGCTTTCCACTCGGTGCTCATATCTAATAAATTCACAAAGAATTCATTGGTAAGTTTAGAAGGAGAATTAATCAAAATTCCTTTCGAAGAATGGTCATAATTTGCATTTAACGCACGCATACCACCGACTAAAACAGTCATTTCTGGAGCTGTTAAGGTTAACAATTGTGCTTTGTCAATAAGTAGTTCTTCTGCAGAAAGCGTGTAATTACCTTTTGTGTAGTTTCTGAATCCATCTGCAATTGGTTCTAATACTTCCATCGATTTAACATCTGTTTGCTCTTGGGATGCATCCATTCTTCCAGGTGCAAAAGGAATTGTGTATGAAAAACCTGCATTTTTAATCGCTTGTTCAACACCTGTATTTCCAGCTAATACAATTAAATCTGCAATAGATACTTTTTTATCTTTATTTGCGTCGTTGTATTTCTTTTGGATTTTCTCAAGGGTTGTTAATACCTTTTCCAATTGTTTTGGATTATTTACTTCCCAATTACGTTGTGGTAATAATCTCAACCTTGCTCCATTTGCGCCTCCTCGACGATCAGAACCTCTAAATGTTGAAGCCGAAGCCCACGCAGTAGAAACCAATTCGTCTATGCTTAACCCTGATTGAATGATTTCATTTTTTAGTGTTTCAATATCCGCTTTTTCGATGGTTTTGTGATTTAAGGCCGGAATAGGATCTTGCCATACTAAATCGTCTTTTGGAACTTCTGGACCTAAATACAACGCTTTTGGCCCCATATCACGGTGTGTTAATTTAAACCATGCTTTTGCAAATGCTTCTTCAAATGCTTTTGGGTTTTCGTAGAAATTTTTTGAAATCTTTTCATAAACCGGATCGAAACGAAGTGATAAATCCGTAGTAAGCATGGTAGGTAATAACTTTTTATTAGGGTCAAAAGCATCTGGAACATTTTTCTTTCCTTTTTTAGCAACCCATTGTTTCGCTCCTGCAGGACTTGTTGTTAATTCCCATTCATTTTCGAATAAGTTTCTAAAAAATCCATATCCCCATTGTGTTGGAGTAGCAGTCCAAGTTACTTCCAATCCTGAAGTAATTGCATCTGCGCCTTTTCCTGATTTATAGGTGCTTTTCCAACCTAATCCTTGTTCTTCAATACTTGCAGCTTCTGGTTCTTTTCCAACATGTGAAGCAGGACCAGCTCCGTGTGTTTTTCCAAATGTGTGTCCTCCAGCAATTAAAGCCACTGTTTCCTCATCATTCATTCCCATTCTACCGAAAGTTTCACGGATGTCTTTAGCTGCGGCAACAGGGTCTGGATTTCCGTTAGGTCCTTCTGGGTTTACGTATATCAATCCCATTTGAACCGCTGCTAGTGGATTTTCTAATTTTCTTCCATCGCTATAACGTTTATCTTCTAACCATTTTTTCTCATTCCCCCAGTATACATGCGCTTCTGGTTCCCATACATCTTCTCTACCTCCTGCAAAACCATAGGTCTTGAATCCCATATCTTCTAAAGCAACATTTCCAGCCAAAATCATTAAATCTGCCCAAGAAATTTTTTGACCATATTTTTGTTTTACAGGCCAAATCAATCTTCTTGCTTTGTCTAGGTTGGTATTGTCTGGCCAACTATTTAATGGAGCAAAACGTTCTTGACCTGAACGTGCACCTCCACGTCCATCACCTGTTCTGTATGTTCCTGCACTGTGCCAAGCCATACGAATGAAAAAGGGCCCGTAATGTCCATAATCTGCTGGCCACCATTCTTGCGATTCTTTCATCGTCTTACGTAAGTCTTCTTTTACAGCATTCAAATCAAGGGATTTAAATTCTTTTGCGTAATCAAATGCTGGTGTTAGTGGATTCGAAAGGGTTGAATTTTGTCTCAAAATAGATAAATTCAATTGATTCGGCCACCAATCAGCGTTACTTGTACCATTGGTTTGTGCATTAGTTGTTTTACTACCAGCATGGAAAGGACAAGATGCTCCCATGTCAGTTGGTTGTTGTGCATTTGCTATCATCGAAAGGAATAGTCCTGCACTTAATATTTCTTTTTTCATATTGAAATAGTATTTATGTTTTTGGTAAAAATATGCTTTATATTTGATTCATAAAAACGATATTTTAGAATCTAATATTGATAAAATAGATGAACATACGACAAATAGAATATGTGCTTGCTGTTGCTGAACAAAGGCATTTTGAAACAGCTGCTGAACAGTGTTTTATAAGTCAATCGACATTAAGCACGATGATTTCAAAATTTGAAGAAGAGATTGGAATTCATATTTTTGATCGTAAGCGAAAACCTGTTGAGATTACAAATGAAGGACAATTAATCATTGAACAACTCCGTTTGATAAGTAAAAACATTGACCAATTAAATCAGTTGGTAGATGAAATGAAAGGAGTGGTAAAAGGAAAATTAAAAATTGCTGTAATTCCGACCATTGCACCATTTTTATTACCCCTATTTTTACAACAGTTTGCCAAACAATTTCCAGAATTATCTATTGAAGTAAGAGAACATACAACGCAGGTGATTATTGAGAAGTTGAAAAAACGTGAATTAGATTTGGGTATTTTGTCAACTCCATTGTTGGATGATGATATTGAAGAACGACATTTATATGATGAGCCATTTGTGATGTTTGATACAACAGGTAACTATAGAGCTCAACTAAAAGTCGAAGAAATAGCATTGGATGACTTATGGTTGATGGAAGAGGGGCATTGCATGCGGACCCAGATTGTTCGTTTGTGCGAAATGAAAAAAAGCAATAAAAAAAGACCTGTTAACTTTGAATTCCGTGCAGGTTCTATTGATAGTTTGTTGCGTATCGTTAAGGCAAATCGTTCTACTACATTGATTCCATACTTAGCGACATTAGATTTCAATGAAAATGATAAAAAATACATCAAAGAAATTGTTGAACCAATACCACAACGAAGTATTGGAATAGTCACTCACCGTTATTTTGTCAAGAAGAAATTAATAGAATTACTTTCAGAAATTATTAAATCTTCTCTTTTAACCCATTTACCAAATTTATCATCCGATTTTAAAAACATAAATCCAATGTAGAATAAACCTTATTTAGAATGAATTTAATTAAAATACCTTTTTTATGGTATTGATGACGTTAGTTGACATACCTACATTTGTCTCATAATTTATAATAATTCTAAATAAAATGTATATATCAACGATTAAAAAGGTCTTTTCTGGACTTGCAATCATTTCATTTTTAGTTTCTTGTAAAAAAGACGAAGTGAAACCAACAACTAACGAAAGTTATAACATTCCAACAACCTATACTTTTAATGACGCTTCATCTAAATCAACTGTAGACTTCAGCGGACAAAAAACTCGTTTAGTAATGTTAGAGCAAATAGGAAATTTAATGGGGGGGACTTTACCAGTAAAGGAAAGTACCTTATTAAATATGTTTGATGGTAATGGGTTTAGTGTTGATTCATTAGATAATTCAAAGAAGATGTTGTCGGATAAAACAGCTGCTTCAATTGATTATTTTACAGGTAATTTGGGTGAAAAAAATGAAATTCTTAATGCTTTTAAAAAGCAATTGAAAGAAGCTGAAATTACAACAAATACAAATGTTGTAGCATCTGAAGGAATAGCAGGATACTATATGGATGGTTCAAAAAAACGATATTTTAGTGCCGACGGTTTAGAACCTCAACAAGTATTCTTAAAAGGAATGATGGGAGCTTGTTTGTTAGACCAAACATTGAACAATTATCTTAGTTTAACAAAATTAGATGGTGGCTTAACGAAACAAAATAATACAAATAGAATCCTAACTCTTGGAAAAAATTATACCGATATGGAACATTTTTGGGATGAAGCCTATGGGTATATTTTTGGAAACGATAACTTAAATGTTAATCCTGCGGTCTATAAATACTGGTCTTCGTACATAAATCAAGTGGATGTAGACCCTGATTTTAGTACTGTGAAAGAGAACATAATCAATGCTTTTATCAAAGGTAGAGCTGCGATTACAAACAAAGATTACGATACACGTGATGCTCAAATTGCGATTATTAAAAAGGAAATGTCTAAAGTGGTAGCTGTCAGAGCAGTTTACTATATGAATGAGGGAAAGGGAAAATTGGCAACTGATAATGGTAAAGCAGCATTTCACGCGCTTTCTGAAGGTTATGGATTTATTTGGTCTTTACGTTTTACTCAAAATCCAGATACAAAATTGCCTTATTTCTCAAAAGAAGAAGTGAAAAGTTTGTTAGATAGATTGATGGGAGGAACAAATGGTTTGTACGCGGTTGATTATTTAAATACAGAATTAGATAAAATCGCTCAAGATATTGCAACTCGTTTTGGGTTTACAGTTGCACAAGCAATTGATGCAACTAAGTAATATGATTTGTATCATTTATTTTACCTATAAAGCGCATTACTTTTGCAACTTTTAAAGCATAACCTTGTTTAGATAGTAGATTAATATTGATTTCACTCGCTAAAATAATTTATATGAAACTCCATAAATTACTTGTTTGTATTCCTCTCTTTTCTATTTTGTTAATGGCTTGTAATCCAAAAAAAGTCGAGCAATCGAATGACTTTAAAAAAGGAGATTTACTTACAAATATGGCAACTGTCATTCAAAATGATTACCAATTATTATTAGATGAGGTAATTAAATTTGAATCTGGATACAATCAGTTTTTAAATTCTAAATCACAAACTGATTTTGATACAGCAAAAGTTAGATGGGAAAGAAGCTATATGAAATGGCAAAGTGTATTAGCCTATGATTTTGGACCTGGTATGGAAAATAATCTAAAAACCAATTTAGGGACTTTTCCAACGGATACATTGAAAGTGGTTAATTACATCAAAGAAAATAAATACGATCTTACTACCATATCTTCAAATGTTGCAAAAGGATTTCATGTATTTGATTTTCTTTTAAATAGAGAAAATGCAATTGGTTATTTCAATGATAAAAATTACAACGATTATGGTGTTGCTGTTATTTCTTATATTAAAACGTTAATTCAAAATACAATTTCTGGTTGGAATACGTATCAGACTACGTTTATTACTTCAACTGGAACAGAATCAACAAGTGCATTCTCGATGTTTGTAAATGATTATATAAAGGCGTATGAAGAATGTAAATGGACGAAAGTAGGGATTCCATTAGGTAAACAAAGTTTAGATGTTGTTCAACCGACTTACATCGAAACACCACGAGCAAAAATCACATGGAAATTATTAATAGCTAACATTAAAGCGGTTAAGCGTCAGTTTAATGGCGATATGCAATCTGGTAAACAAGGGATTGGTTTTGATGATTATTTAAAAGCAGTGAATAAAAGTGATCTAGTTTCAACAATTAATAAAGAATTCGATGCAATTATAACTACTGTTCAAGGGTTTAATCAAGATTTAGAAACCATGCTTTCAAATCCATCAAAAAAGAAACAAGTAGATGATTTGTATACCCAAATACATAATCTTACCATCCATCTAAAAACTGATATGACTGCTGCTTTCGGTATTATGATTACCTATCAAGATAACGACGGCGATTAAACTTTATTTCCCCCTCCGGAGGGGGATTAAGGGGGAGGATATTCCAAAATTTATCGCGAAAAGTCGATTGATTTTTAATAATTATGAAACGCATCAACCAGCTATTATTCAAATCAGTTTCAATTGCTCCATTAGTGATATTTCGAATCATTTTTGGAGTTTTATTGATTTTTGGAGCAATCCGATTTATGGTAAATGGTTGGGTTTATGATATGTATATTCAACCGAAAATGTATTTTGGTTATTTAGGTTTTGAGTGGGTTAAACCTTTGCCTGGTAACTGGATGTATTTACCATTTATTCTCTTTTTAGTAGGTGCGTTTGGTCTCTTAGTTGGAGTATTTTATCGCTTCTCTTCTATCATTCTTTTTTTGAGTTTTACTTATATTGAATTGTTGGATAAATCAAACTATTTGAATCACTATTATTTCATTAGTTTAATGACTTTCTTATTTATGTTCGTTCCTGCTAACCGTTCATTTTCATTAGATGTAAAATGGGGTAGGGTAAAAGCGATAGATAAAACGCCCTTATGGACGATAGGGGCATTTAAATTTCAATTAGCCATCGTTTATATTTTTGCAGGTATTGCCAAGTTAGAATCTGATTGGTTAATCGATGCGCAACCACTCAAAATTTGGTTACAAGCTCATCGAGATATGCCCATTTTTGGAACCTTATTATCAAAAAACTGGATTGCTTATGTATTTAGTTGGTTTGGATGTTTTTATGACTTGTTTATTGTTTTATTCCTCTTGAATGTTAGAACACGAGGTATAGCCTATTTTTTTGTGGTAGTTTTTCATGTCATAACTTGGTATCTATTGCCAATTGGAATTTTTCCTTGGGTAATGATATGTTCCACATTAATCTTTTTTTCAGATTCATTTCATAATTCTATATTAAATAAACTAAAAAGTGCATTTAAGTATTCTGAATCTATATCGAATATAACCCAAAAACATAGTTCTGTTTTGAAAATTGGTATTTTTTTATTTATTCTTTTTCAAGTGTTTATTCCTTTTAGATATTTACTTTATCCTGGAAATTTATGTTGGAACGAAGAAGGATTCCGTTTTTCTTGGAGGGTAATGTTAATGCACAAGGAAGGAATGGCAACTTTTTACATTAAAGATAAAAGTTCAGGGAGAGAAATTGAAATAAACAATAAGCAATATCTTACACCAACACAACACGATCAAATGACTACTCAACCAGATATGATTTTACAATATGCCGATTTTCTTAGAAATAAATTTAATGATACGATAATTAGGGTAGATGATAGTTTATTTAAAATAAAAAATCCTTCTGTCCATGCAGAGATTTATGTGAGTCTAAATGGTCGTCCTTCTCAACTCTTTGTTTCTAAAAAACACGATTTAACCTCTTTTTCTTATAATTTAGCGCACCGTAATTGGTTGGAACCCTATACTCCTTGAAATTTAATTTATACATATTACTCATTATCTTTACTTTGACTTTTAAAGTCCAAGCGCAACATTTTAAAGGTGTTGTAAAAGATGAACTTGGGGCTACTATACCTGGTGTGTTGTTGAAAAATTACACTACTAATCATATTGTAGTTTCGGATGGAAATGGTCTTTTTACAATTCCTGCTTCTCTTGGTGATTCTGTTCATTTTCGTTTTTCTGGGTACAAAGATTTGAGATTTAAACTTAAAGGAAATCAAATTGATACGCTTGTTCCAATTATGTTGTTTGTTTACTCAAAAGATTTAAAAACAGTCAATATTTACCGAAAGAAATTAGAACATTTTGATGTTGGTTTTATGCCAATGATTAAAGGAACACAAATCACTACTGGAACGAATGCTGTGATTGAATTAGAGAATTTAAGTGGTGCAAAATCAACGGCCAATCCACGTGAAATGTTTGCAAAAATTCCAGGGTTAAATATATGGGAAAGCGATGGGGCTGGTATCCAAATTGGAATTGGAGGTAGAGGATTGAGTCCAAATCGTGCAGCGAATTTTAATACTCGCCAAAATGGATATGATATCAGTGCAGATGCTTTGGGATACCCTGAAAGTTATTACACACCACCCTTTGAAGCGTTGAAATCAATCGAAATTATTAGAGGTTCTGCTGCTTTACAGTTTGGTACCCAATTTGGTGGATTATTAAACTTTAATATTAAAGATGCCCCAACAAATTCGCCGTTAGAAATCACTTCTCGAGGAACTTTGGGTAATTATGGATATAAAGGAATTTTCAATCGTGTAGCAGGGACAAAAAATAAGTTTTTTTATCAAGCGTATCATCAATACAAAGAAGGCACTGGCTATCGCGCCAATGCTAATTTCAATCAACATCAATTTTTTGCACAAGCTGGATATTATATTCTTGAAAATTGGAAGGTAAGATTGGAATATACTCAAATGAATTATTTGGCTCAACAACCTGGTGGTTTAACCGATTTGCAATTTCAACAAGATCCCCGAAAAAGTTACCGCAATCGAAATTGGTTTAAAGTAGGATGGAATATGCTAGCCTTCCATTCTGATTATGAAATATCAACCAAAGCAACAATTAATGTTAGGGCTTTTGGTATGAAGTCTACACGTGAATCTACTGGTTTTTTGGGTAAAATAAATCAAGCAGACCCACTTGGAAATCGTGATTTGATTCAAGGGTTATTTCAAAATGGTGGTATTGAAGGTAGGTATTTACAGCGTTATGATTTTAAAAAAGGAGACACGAGTAAAGCCATGAGCGGAGCCTTTTTAGTTGGAGCCCGTTATTATAGAGGTCATACATCAAACAATCAAGGGTTAGTTTCTGCTGGTTCAGATGCTGATTTTTCCTTTATACGCCCATCTGATTTAGAAAATTCTTCATACGACTTCCCTTCTGAAAATGCATCTTTATTTTCAGAAAACATTTTATTCCTTTCTAGTAAATTAACAATGAATTTTGGAGTGCGTTACGAATACATTACCAGTGAAGCTAATGGGTTTTATAAACGGTATAATATTCATCCATATTCTAAAGATACACTTGCTATTTATAAATTATATGATTCTAATAGGGTAGTGCGTAATGTTCCTCTTTTCGGTTTTGGGTTAAATTATAAACTCAATGGTTTGCGAAATGTTTATGCTAATTACACTCAAAACTACCGGGCAATTAATTTTACAGATATTCGTGTAGCTAATCCAAATATTTTGGTTGATACCTTGATGAAAGATGAAAAAGGGTACACGATGGAGTTAGGCTACAGAGGTTTGGTAAAAGATTATTTGACTTTTGATATTGCTATTTTTAATGTCTTCTATGGTAATAAAATAGGAATAGCGCCCAAAGCCAATTCGATCTTTAAGGAACGCACCAATATTGGTGATGCAATAAACTTGGGAATTGAAGCTTTCGGAGAGTTAGACGTGATTGGATTATTTAAAGATAGCGCGAAACATAATTTAAATATTTTTCTAAATGCAGCGTATATCGATGCAAGATACATACGTTCGAAAGAACCTAATTTTGTTGGTAAAAAAGTCGAATACGTAAGTCCGGTGGTTATTAAATCTGGGTTAAAATGGAAATGGTCCAAAATGACTACTCAAATACAAATTTCTTATAACTCGTCTCAATTTTCGGATGCAACAAATGCAATTGAGCCTTCTGGAGATGCCGTAATTGGTCAAGTTCCTTCTTATACAGTTATTGATTTATCTTCTAAATATCAAATCAATAAGCAATTTCAGTTTGAATTGGGGATCAATAATTTAACAAATCAATCCTACTATACAAGACGTGCTACAGCTTACCCTGGTCCAGGTATTTTACCTTCTGATGGAATTTCGGTTTACTTTACCTTACAGTATAAATTTGCTCTAAAGTCGAAATAAAAAACCCATCTAAAAACTATTTCAGATGGGCAAGTTATTTTTATTAGTTTGTATTTTAATAGTTATTTAAAATCTTAACTATCACAAATTCAGTTCTTCTGTTTTTCTGATGCAATGCTTCAGGATATTTGTTTTCATCTTTATATAAACATTTACAATGATTTACCAACTTAGATTCTCCATATCCTTTACCATAGATTCGATTTTCATCTATACCGTGTTCAATGATATAATTTCTAGATGATTCAGCTCTTCTATATGACAAATCTTCATTAAATTCTTCACTTCCTCTACAATCAGTATGTGAACCTAATTCAATATGAATTTCTGGATGTTTTTTCAAGGTTGAAACAATTTTATCTAATTCTAAAGCAGCATCAGGTCTTATATTATCCTTATTAAAATCAAAATAAATAGGATTGATTTTTAGAGCATTACCTAATTCTAATCCTTTTTCAATTTTGAATAAATCGATATCCAACACTTCATTTAGAGAATATACACCAGATTGATTGATTTTTTTAGCATATTTTAATTCTTTACCAAGAAAGCCTTCTTTGTCAATTCTTAATTTTAGGCTTAATGAATCACCAATTTTATGTGAAGTAAGTTTGAAGTATATCTCTCCATTTACATCAGTAACAAATGACATTGTTTTTTTTCCTTCTCTTAGTATGATATTTACATTTTCTATATCATTTCCAGTCTTTTTCTCTTTAATTTTTGCATGAAGGTAAAACGCATCTTTGGGTGATAAATAAACAGTATGTTTAATTTGACTATATGTTGAATCTGAAAATATCTTTTCATTAACAGTAGATAAATTTTCACCAGTTGCTGTTAAGTTTATTTCTGCTTTTGGTTCAACAATTACCTGTATTTTCCCTTCTTCGTTTGTTAAATAGGTGTATGTTTTTCCATTTTGTTGAATCGTTACATTTCCATTTTTAACAATTTCTCCAGTTTCTATATTTCGAATTGTAAGTTCAAAATATTTTAACTTAATTGTATTTAAAATACTTGCAAAGTAAATATCATCATCTCCTTTACCTCCATCTCTATTCGAGCTAAAATAACATTTTGTATACTCATCATTAACAAATAAACTAAAATCATCTTTTGATGAGTTTATACCCTCTCCTAAGTTGTATATATGTCTGTATTCATTGTTATTTAATGGTGCATAGAATAAATCTAGTCCACCCATACCAAAATGTCCGTTTGAAGCGAAAAACAAATCGCCATTTGAACTTACAAAAGGGAACATTTCATTTCCTTCTGTATTTACATCTGGGCCTAAATTGATAGGCTTACTCCATCGATTATTTGTTTTAACAATCATCCATATATCTGTTCCCCCTACTGATCCTGGCATATCTGAAGTGAAGAATAATTTTGTTCCATCTTTTGATATTGCTGGGTGACCATATGAATAATTACTTGAACCCAATTGAAGCTGTTCAATTTTTTTCCATTTTCCACGTTTGTTTTTTTCAGCCGTATAAATTCGAAGTTTTAATATACCTTCTTTGCTGACTATTTTTTTCTTTAGATAATTATTTCTAGTAAAATAGATCTTGTCCAAGTTGCTTGGAATCATTGTAATTGGTCCATCGTGATATTTGGTGTTTATTTTACCTTTAAGTTTTGATTTGTTATCGAAAGTTGTATCATTTATTTTGTTTAATTTATAGATATCTAAAAATGCAGTTTTATTCCATTCAAATTCTCTTTTTACATACAATTGATTTTCATCTTCAGCTACGATATATATTTCTCCATTTGAAGTAGTATATGGTGCAAATTCGATTCCTTTTGTATTAAAATGTAAATTAGTAATTCTGAAATTATTTTTTTTATTCTGAATCTCTTTCATTTTTTCCTCTTTGGAAGAAAATGTATACCCTCTGCTATCAGTGGAATTTAGCTTTCTAAAAATTTCCATCCATTCATCAGCTTCTTTCATTTTTTTATTCGAACGTAAAGCCATTGAATAATAAAAAGCATCATTATAGGTGTAATTCCCGAACTTCATAAATTCTGAATACCAATAAGCTGTCTTTTCAGTATTATTTATAAATCGATAGCTATTAGCAAGTTTTTCGCTCACAAATTTATACTCTATGTTTTGTGTTGCTAATTCTTCATATAAAATGATTGCCTCAGCATAGGCATAGTTTTCATAATGCTTATTAGCTCTTTTCAATTTTACATTCTCTTGTGAGTGACTGAAAAATTGAATGATTAAAAATAGAATTAGTGTACTAGTAATTTTTATATTATTCATAATCTAATTTTTAAAAATATCTTGGAGTAATAATTTTGTCATTCTTAAATAAGAAGTCATAACTTAAAAATAATTCATATGTCCCCTTATTAAAATTATGTAGTCTACTAATAGTTTGATCAAAAGACATACCGGCTTTCAGCTGATCAGATATTCTGTATCCAACTAATAATCCATAGGAATCTTTAACGCGATTCATAACACCAAAAGATAGTTTGTTTCCATAATATGCTTCTACTGATAAATCAACACTAAGGGGTGCGTTTTGAGTTAATTTTGTTAAAAATGCTGGCTTCAGTTTCCATTGGCTATTTATTTCAAAAACATATCCTCCGATGAAATAATAATGTCGATTCAATTTAGTTGCTTCAGTATTATTTTTCGAAATTTTAGTTTCTATAATTTTTGGAGTAGATAGTCCAACATACCCTTTGTCTGTATGGTAGTACAATCCTAAACCAATATTTGGAGTAACTTTATAGTAATTGAATGCGAAATTATTATCATTTGCTTCGTCTAATTTTAAATTAATCAGATCTGCCTGTATATAATTCATCATTGCTTTCATACCTATGTTCAGTCGTCCTTTTTCATTAATTTTTATTGAATAAGAATAATCAATGGCAAAAGAAGTTTGATTTATAGGCCCTACTTTGTCATTTAAAAAGTTAAGCCCTAACCCTATGTTTTTGTTAACAACAGGTGTATGTAAAAATAAATTCTGAGACATAGGTGCGCCTTCCATACCAATCCATTGCTGCCTAAACAAACTTGAAATATTTAAAAGTTGGTTTGATCCAGCATAGGCTGGGTTTACACTTAATGTATTGTACATATAGTGTGTAAACTGTACTTCTTGCTGACTATAAGCTTCTAAACTCATAATCAGAAAAAGTGTTATTATTATGTTTTTGAACTTCAGCATATTACTAATTATTTAAATATATGTAGCCATTTAATTTAGTTCCTGTCTCATCATTTAACTCAAGTACATAATAATATGTACCAACAGGTAGACGATCATTACCAAGGGTATTTTTTACATTTGGATATCCATCCCATTCGTTATTATAACTCTCTTTTTCATATACTAAGTTACCCCATCTATTGTATATATAGATTTTATTTTTAGGGAATAAATCGATATTTTTAATAACTAGATAATCGTTTTTACCATCATTATTTGGTGAGAACCCTTGTGGTACAAATATTCCATCAAAATCTAAATAATCTGGATCTCCATCATTATCTGTATCATTTACAATACCGTTATTACAAGGATCAATCATAGGTGTTTCTTCTGAATCTGGTTTACCATCACCATCTGAATCTAAATCAAGATAATTAGCTACACCATCTTTATCGATATCAGTAATACCTTCTATATAATCTGGTATACCATCTTTATCTGAATCTTTCAGTTTGTTGTCTACTACAACCATCGCAGAGTCACAGATGTTTTGAACATCACACATCTTGTAATAGAAAGTATCCAATCCACAGTATCCAGGTTTAGGTACGTATGTAATTGTTCCGTCTCCATTGATTGCAGCCCTTCCTTTTATAGCTTGTCTTGTAATTATAATAGTTGGTTCTTTACCTTTCGGATTTTTATCATTTTTAAGAACGTTGATTACTTTCGGTGTTTGGTCATCGGTTTCATCGTCATCGTTATTTGCTTTTGGAACAACATTTACAATTACCTTTAATGTATCACATGTATTTGTATTACATATAGTAATGCAGATAGTGTCTTTTCCAATATAATTATCATCTACTTTATAAGTCATACAATTACCTACTAATTTAGCATGATTGTTTTTATTACATACTACTGATAATGTATTGTTTCCACGGTCTATATCGGCATAATCAAAACAGAATGTTGTATCTTTTGTAGTAGTAATAATCGTATCCTTCGTTATAAATTCAGGGTCGTCTTCTATTGGTTTAATATTGATAACTACAAGAGCTGTATCACAAAGTATTGGAGTACCAGTGTCACATATTTCATAAATCAATGAGTCTTTACCGTTGAATTCCGCTTTAGGAGTAAACTTGATTTTCCCTGTAATTGGATCAACAGTTACTGTACCATTTTTAGGGTTCTTAGTGACTTTCACTGATTTTACGTCAAGATTACCATCGATATCTTTATCGTTAGAAGTCACATCAATGGTTACAGGTGTATCTTCATTTGTAGAAACGATATCTTTCTCAGCAACTGGTGCATCGTTTTCAGGAGTTACGTTGATAATCACAAGAGCTGTATCACAAAGTTTTGGATTACCAGTGTCACATACTTCATATATCAATGTATCGATTCCGTTTTTATCCTTAGTCGGTACATATTTAATTTTCCCTGTAATTGGATCAACAGTTACTGTACCATTTTTAGGATTCTTGGTCACGTTCACTGATTTTACGTCAAG
>CANHVK010000008.1 GCA_947464135.1 Flavobacteriia bacterium
AAAACTCAATCTATTTATTTACAAATTTAGAATATTTGTAAATTCCTCCCCACGTTTTGCGATTGATCCGTTTTTTATTCTAACTCAACTAAGACCTCATTTTTACGATTAAATATTTCAAATGGCGCATTATAGCCGAAAAAATAAAATTTATTAGAATACTTAATTCCTTCCTTATCTAAAGCAGCTTTTAACTCCTGTTTATACTTTTCTATTTCAGCATCGTTAGCCCAGCCACTGAATGTAATTGCAGCTAGTGTTTTGGCTGGTTCTATTTTAAATTCGATTTGGGATTGATTTGGTATAGGGAGCGTTTCTTTATTTAATTTCTTAGGAACCATAAACATCATTGTCATCGAATCTTCTAATGTCATTGTTACAGGTGAAGTCATTGATATTTTTTCTTTTCTTGCATTATTTCCAAAAATATAACCTGCTAAAATCGAGAAACCCTGACTGGATGCATTTTTATACCCTTTTTGAGAAAGTTTAACAGATGTAAACAATGTTGATGGATAATTTCTTATTTCAAATTGCTCATATTTTTTTTTAACATCATAAGGATATGTTTCAATATTTCGTTGGCCATAAATGAAGTAAAACTGAACTACTATGAATAATACTAAGAATATGACGAGGATGATTGTTATTATTTTCATTTATTTATTGTTAAGGTGAATTTTTGCGACATATCCATGCGCCTAAGTTCTGATTACGGTATTCATACGAAATGATTTATATATAAATATATTCATTTGTAATGAAAATAAATCATTGATTTTAATTTGAGTTATTCTAGCGATTATTGATTTTAAATCACAAGTTTAATAACCCAATCGATTAAAAAAATCCTTTAAAATAAATTTAGACTTATTATATTTATACAATATTGCTAAACCGATTAATTCTTTAAAATTCTTTTTTCAGCTGAAATTATTTTATTCTTGTTTGCTAATTGACCGCAAGCTGCATCAATGTCTTTTCCTCGGCTTCTTCTAACGTTTACAATCAGATTTCTTGATTCAAGATAGCTAGCAAAATTTGAAACTCTTTCATCATCTGCTTTTTGAAACATTTCATCGTCAATTGAATTATATTCAATTATATTTATCTTACAAGGAACACATTTACAAAACTCGGCTAATTCTTTTGCATCTAAAAGTGAATCATTAAAATCTTTAAAAATGATATATTCAAAGGTTGGTCTGGTACTTGTTTTTTCATAGAAATATACCAAAGCATCTTGGAGAATTGCTAAATTATTAGTGTCATTAATCTCCATGATTTTACTTCTTTTTTCATCGTTAGCGGCATGGAGAGATAAAGCTAGATTAAAACGAACTTCATCATCCCCTAATTTTTTAATCATTTTCGCAATACCAGCCGTTGATACAGTAATTCTTCTTGGTGACATATTTAAACCATCTTCAGAAGTAAGAATTTCCACTGAACGCAATACATTTTTGTAATTTAATAAAGGTTCACCCATACCCATGTAAACGATATTAGTTAGGGATTGCTGATATTTAGACTCAGCTAATTTTTTTAAATATACCACTTGATCTACTATTTCTCCTGCTGTTAAATTTCGCAACAATTTTAATTTCCCTGTTGCGCAAAATTTACAAGATAAACTACAACCTACTTGTGACGAAATACAAGCAGTTGTTCTATTAGTTGTCGGTATTAAAACTCCTTCGACAACTTTTGTTGGCTCTATTTCAAAGGCACATTTGATTGTTTTATCTTTGCTTATTTGTTGGTCATCTAATTTTATTTTATCAATAAAAAAATGTGCTTTTAACTTTTCACGCAAGGATAAACTTAGGTTTGACATTTCGTCAAATGAAGAAACATTTTTTTTCCAAAGCCATTCATAAACTTGTTTAGCTCTAAAGCTTTTTTCGTCTAATTTTTTAAATGATTCTTTAAGTTCATTTATGTTTAGATTTCTAATGTTTTCCAATTTTTCAGGCATATTATAATTTTTTATAATAATTGTAAATGCTATTTAATGTTGCTTCAGCATTTTTTTTCTCTATTTTAAAATCTTTTTCAGTAAAACTTTGTTGAATGTACAGTTTTTCATGTAATTGATAGGTAAAATTTCCTTTTTTAGTAGCCCATCCAAATCCTTTGTTAATAGTATGAATGGCAAATTCAGGACATTTATTACTTAATAAATTTTTGCTCCAGGGATAAGAATTTGTTTTAATTCCCAGTTGACCTAATAGAGTTTTAGGAAAATCACATTGTGCACCTAAAATTGAATTTCTTTTCCCTTTGTATTCTTGTTTTAAAACAGGTCCCCAAAACATTATTGGAATCTTAAAAAATGGAGATTCATGTGGGGTAGGAGCAGATGGTGTTGTATGACCATGATCTGAAATAAAAATAAACAATGTATTTTTAAACCAAGGTTCTTTTTGAATTTTATTAATAAATTTCCCTAAGCACCAATCAGCATATAATACGGAGTTCATATAATCACTTTCAATTCCTTTGTATTTTTTTGGTGTTTTATTAGGATAATCATAGGGTGAATGTGTACTTCCAGTAAAGACACATTGTAAAAATGGTTTTTTTCTTTTATTAATTTCTTCCAATAAAAAGGAGTATACATCTTCATCATAGTAACTGAGTTTTCCTCTTTTTTTGGAAGGAAGATTGTTTTCATCTATAATGTTTTCAAATTTATGGTCCATTAAGAATCCGCCTATATTACCATATTTCAAATCACCACCAAAAAGATATCCAGTTTCGTATCCAATTTGTTGTAAATCTTGGTTGATCGTTCTTAATTTTCTGCTTTTTTCTGGCTGCATTGTTATAGAAACTTCTGGTAGTGCTGGAAAGCCACTGAATATTGTAGCATTACCAATTTCAGAAGTTCCACTTGCAGCATATATGTTATCAAATAGGTAGCCTTTTTTAGTTAACATATTGAAATTTGGAGTTGCACCTTTTGTTTTCCCTATACAATCTATTGCTTCTGAACTCCATCCTTCAAAAATTACCAATAAAATATTTGGTTTTTTATTTTTAAGTATATAAGTGCTGGTACTGTCGTTGTATTCGTTTAATTTTTTGGTAATCAAATTTGCTTCAGTAGTGTCAATTTTGGGTATAATATCATCTAAATTAGATTTGTTGTAAATTAAGTAGCTTTTTGCAAAGTTATAAGGTGTATTTACTGATAAGTCATTTAAAACTGGCTTATTACTATAAATAGCACTATTTATATTCAATGGAATTTGTTGAATTCCGCCACGTAATAATAAAAAGCTTGTAATTCCTAATACAACAAAACCAAAAAAGGAAGTGATTATTTTAATGAAATGATTTTTTTTATCAGATTCATTTGTAAAAATCAGATTCATTTTTTTCAAAACAAAATATGAAAATATAAATTCAATATTACCGAAAATAAAAAATAAAAAAGTAGACGTCCAAGACGCTGTTCTAAAAACTTCATCAGGATTTGATAGATGTTTGAAAACACGTGATGTTAATTTATGATTCCATTCTTCATAGATTTGAATTTCTCCACTGTGTATCAAAATCACAAAAGCTAATTCTAAATATAATACTATATAAAAGACAATTCTCAATAACTTTTTATTGTAATTGCTTAAAAAACTCAAAATTAGAATTGGTAACACAGATAGTGCAGCAGCCATAGCTATATCTAATCTAAAAGAATGTAAAAAAGCTTGAATCCATTCTGTGATTGTTGCTTCTTTTAATTTCTGAATATGAAATAAAGAAAAAAGGATTCTATGAAAATCAAAAAGTAAAACCCAGAAAAATAAGAAAAGCAGATATCTGTAGAAGATTTTTTTAAACATAAATTCTTTGTTGATTTACAAAATTAAACAATTACTGTAGATACTTTCTTTCTTTTTAATTTATCTATCTTTGTAATAAAAATTAAAATTTATGAATCTTCTTGACGGAAAAGCAACGGCATCACAAATTAAACAAGAACTTGCTTTTGCTGTTCAACAAAGAAAAGCTCAAGGGAAAAAAATACCCCATTTAGCTGCTGTTTTGGTTGGTAACGATGGTGGGTCATTAACTTATGTAAATGCAAAAGTTAAGGCCTGTGAAGAATGTGGATTTGAAAGTACTCTCATAAGATATGATGAATCTGTATCTGAAGAGTTGTTGTTAAAAAAAATTGAAACATTAAATAATGATCCAAGTATTGATGGATTTATCGTACAGCTACCTTTGCCTCCGCATATCGACGAGATGAAAATTACACAAGCTATTGATCCAAATAAAGATGTTGATGGTTTTCACCCAGAGAACATTGGTAAAATGGTATTGAATCTTCCTGGTTTTCTATCCGCAACACCTGCTGGTATTTTAGAATTATTAAAGAGAAATAATATAGAAACAGAAGGTAAAAATTGTGTTATTATAGGAAGATCTAATATCGTAGGAACTCCATTGAGTATTATGCTTACAAGGAATTCAAATCCAGGTAACTGTACTGTTACTTTAACCCATAGTATGACACAAAATCTCAAAGAAATTTCACTTACTGCTGATATTTTAGTAGCAGCAATTGGTCAACCAAATTTTGTTACAAAAGATATGGTAAAACCAGGTGCTGTTGTTATTGATGTAGGTACAACACGCGTAGAAGATCATTCTAAAAAAGCTGGTTGGAGATTAGTTGGTGATGTGAAATTTGACGATGTTGCTTCTTTAACATCTTTCATTTCTCCTGTACCTGGTGGAGTTGGCCCAATGACAATCGCATCCTTAATGATTAATACTTTAAAAGCAATGGAATTGAATAATAAATAATCTTAATTGTAAATTTCGTTTATTATTTTTTGCGATGCGCCTTTAGATGTTTCAATAATCTTTTCACATTTTCTTTTTACATCTTCTAAACGATTTTCATAAAAAGAGAAAGCAATACATAATTCAAATTCGTTAGAAATATTCTTTGCCACTCCTTCTTTAATAAAAAAGTCTGCTTCAGGAAATTTAGTATGTTTAGGTCCAAATACAGTAGGTAATCCAAATACAATAGGTTCTAATGTATTATGTAAATTCCCTGTGAAACCACCACCAACAAGTGCAAATTTACCGTATTGATATGCATTGGAAAGCTTACCGATTGAATCAATTAATAATATTTGTTCATTAGAGTATAGGTTGAATTTTGAATAACGTATAATTCTATTTAAGAATAAAGACTCTATCTGAAGAAGGTGTTTTTCACTTATGTCGTGAGGGGCAATGATGATTTTATCTTTAATTTGATTAGTGTTTAGAACTGCATAAAGAATAGATTCTTCATACTGCCAACTACTTCCTAAAATGATTGCTTTTGAATTGTTTAAAAATGATTCAATAATATTATCTTTGGATAGATTTTCTTTGTTTTCAATTACTTTATCATAGCGAGTGTCTCCTGTAATTATTACCTTCTTAATGCCAATTTTATTTAATAGATTTTTTGTTTCTTCATTTTGAACAAAAAATAGATTAAAACATTTTAATGCTTTTCTAAAATTCACACCAAAAGGTTTAAAGAAATGTTGGTTTGGCCTTAAAATACAACTGATTGAATATAAAGGAATATGTAGGTTTTTGGCAATGAAAATATAGTTCAACCAGAATTCATATTTTACAAAAAATATTTTTTTTGGATTGATCGTTTTTATAAATTTTTTTGCGTTTTGGGGAGTGTCAATTGGAAGATAGAAAACATAATCGGCACAATGATTTCTTTTGTTGTAATTTTCCATACCAGATGGACTAAAAAAGGTAACTAAAATTTTACACGATAAATCTCTTTTTTTTAGCAAGTTCATCAACGGGATACCCTGATCAAATTCACCCAATGAAGCACAATGTATCCAAATAATGTTTTTATTATCAATGGATTTAAGGTTTTTCCAAATATTTTTTCTCCCTTTTATAAATAATTTTGCTTTTGGATTAAAGAATGAAAATAGAGTTATCAGGAATGAATAAAATCGAATAGAAATGTTATATATCAACATAATTAATTATAATAGAATTCCTTAGGTTTGTCATTAAAAAAGGGGATATTCCATCCAATCTTTAAACCATATGAATTATCATTTCTTAATTTAGTAGAAACTGCTAAATCAGGTTGGTCATAAAATACATTTCTTTGGTTTTTTGTAAATCCTTGTTGCAAATAAAAACCAACATAAAAATTATATAAATTTTTTTCTGATACAAATTGATAACCAATGAATTCGGATAAAAACATCCCTTGTGTCAATCTATCATATCCTTTTGTATAGTCTTTTTCTAATTGTGGGACATTTATGCTGTTTGTTTCGATTCTGTATTTGTAGGATAAAAATCCAAGTCCAATTTTTAGTAACAAACCATTATTATTATTTTTTAAAGGAATTAATTTCCCTGTAACGTAAGATATACTAAAACCTCTTGTGAAAATTGGTATTGTTGCAATATTACCTTGATCGTCTGTGATGTTACCGTAGCTGTCCTTCAAATTTTCTAATAAGCTGTTTTCTATGTATTTATTTCCAAATATAAAATCGCAATTAATTAAATAGATCCAATTTTTTTTAGTTTTGTATCCAATTTCAGTACCAATAGTATTAAACAAACCAAAACGTGTTTTCCAATCATTTGCAGGATTATTTATTGAATAATTAAAAGCTAACAAAGGATGCCCAAAATAAGAAGGAGTATTACTATCTCTTTCAACCGAAAAAGAATTCTTGTAAACGAAAAATACAATGAAAATTAAACTGAATACTTTCATTAATCAAACTATCATTTTAATAACATTAATATTCAAAGATAGAATAATATTCAGTAATCCTGATTTAAAAAAAATCAAGTTTTTAATCAATTCAAATTAACTATATTTGTTAATGATTTTTTGCAAAGTTGTTTAGTGTTTGAATTTACGAGAATGAAAAAAATACAAATGGTTGATTTGCAGTCTCAATATCAGAAAATAAAGTCTGGTATTGATGTGGCAATAAACAATGTGATTGAACAGGCAAATTTTATAAATGGACCAGAAGTAGGTGAGTTTAGAATTCAATTAGAAAAATACTTAAATATTTCTCATGTTATTCCATGTGCAAATGGCACAGACGCTTTACAAATCGCCTTTATGGCATTAGATTTAAAGCCTGGAGATGAAGTTATAACACCTTCTTTTACATACATTGCAACAACTGAAGTAATCGCTTTGTTGGGGCTAACTCCCGTTTTTGTGGATGTATTGCCAGATACTTTTTGCATTGATCCATCAAAAATAGAAGAAGCGATAACTCCAAAAACAAAAGCAATTGTTCCAGTTCACCTTTATGGTCAATGTGCGGATATGGACTCAATACTTGAAATTGCTAAAAAATATAAATTAAAAGTAGTTGAAGATACTGCTCAAGCAATTGGTGCTGAATATTTTCATAAAGATGGAACTGTTTCAAAAGCGGGAACCATTGGAGATATAGGTTGTACATCTTTTTTCCCATCTAAAAATTTAGGGTGTTATGGAGATGGGGGAGCAATTTTTACCAACGATGCATTTCTAGCTTCAAGTTTAAAAAAAATTGCAAATCATGGTCAGGTGATAAAGTATCATCATGAGGTCGTTGGATGTAATTCTAGATTAGATACTATTCAAGCTGCAATCTTAAAAGTAAAACTACCCTTATTAGATAGTTATTGTGCTGAAAGAAATAAAGTTGCTGAATTTTATAATAATGCTTTTAAGCCAGTGAGTCAAATAACAATACCATATATTTCGACGTACTCAAGTCATGTATATCATCAATATACAATCAAATTAAATGGAGTAAATAGACAAGAGTTAATTGATTATTTGTCAGATCATGGTATACCCTCGATGATTTACTACCCTTTACCTGCGCACAAACAAGGTATGTTTAAATCATTTGGTAAAGAAAATCAATATTTACCGATTACGAACCAACTTACAGAATGTGTATTATCCTTGCCTATACATACTGAAATGGAGTTAGATCAATTGGAGTACATAACAAAACATATTATTTATTTTATAAATTCTTTTGCATGAAAAAAATTGCGGTTATTGGAACAGGTTATGTTGGATTAGTGACAGGAACATGTTTTGCTGAAACAGGTAATCAAGTTATATGTGTTGATATAAATGAGGCAAAAGTCAATAAAATGCGATATGGTATTATTCCAATTTATGAACCCCATTTGGATGTGTTATTTGAAAGAAATATCAAAGCAGGAAGGTTAACTTTTACTACAAATATTGAACAAGGGGTGAAAGATGCGGAAATTATTTTTCTTGCATTACCCACACCTCCTGGTGAAGATGGATCTGCTGATTTATCTTATATTCTTGGTGTTGCGAATCATTTAGGTAAAATTATAACAGATTATAAGGTTATTGTAGATAAGAGTACTGTTCCGGTTGGAACAGCAGAAAAAGTAACTAATGCAATCAAGGCAAATTCAAAAACTGATTTTGATGTTGTATCAAATCCTGAGTTTTTAAGAGAAGGTTTTGCAGTTGATGACTTTATGAAACCAGACAGAGTTGTTATAGGGACATCTTCTGATAGAGCTAAAAAAGTAATGGAACAATTATATAAACCATTTGTAAGACAAGGGAATCCTATTATTTTTATGGATGAAAAATCTGCAGAATTAACCAAGTATGCAGCTAATTCATTTTTAGCTACTAAAATTACCTTTATGAATGAGATTGCTAATTTTTGTGAATTAGTAGGGGCAGATGTTGATAAAGTTAGAATTGGAGTTGGATCTGACGATAGAATTGGTAAAAGATTTCTTTTTCCCGGTATTGGTTATGGAGGATCTTGTTTCCCAAAGGACGTTCAAGCATTAGTAAAGTCAGGCAATGAAAATAATTTTTCTTTTCAGATTTTAGATGCAGTAATGAAAGTGAATGAGGAACAAAAAACAGTTCTTATTCCTAAAATTAAAAATTATTTTAGAAGAGATTTAAAATCTAAAAAAATCGCAATATGGGGATTGGCATTTAAGCCAGATACGGATGATATCAGAGAAGCTCCTGCCTTATACATTATAAAAGCACTTTTAGAGTTAGGAGCTGAGATTACCGCTTATGACCCTGAAGCTATAGAAAATGTAAAAGAAATTCTAGGTGATACAATTTCCTATTCAAATGACGAGTATAATGCTTTAGAAAATGCAGATGCATTGGTGATTTGTACTGAATGGGGTATTTTTAGAAATCCGGATTTCGATAAAATTACATCATTAATGAAAGATCGGGTGATTTTTGATGGACGAAATTTATTTGATTTAAATGAAATGAATGAACGAGGATTTTATTACTCTTCAATAGGTAGATCAACAATTTCATAATTTATGCAAAATACAAAAAGAATTTTAATTACAGGTGCAGCAGGTTTTTTGGGTTCCCATCTTTGTGATCGTTTTGTCAAAGAAGGGTATCACGTTATTGCAATGGATAACCTTATAACCGGTAGATTAAAAAATATTGAACATTTATTTCATTTAGAAAATTTTGAGTTCTATAACCATGACGTTTCAAAATTTATACATGTTCCAGGAAAACTAGACTATATATTACATTTTGCATCACCTGCAAGTCCGATTGATTATTTAAAAATTCCAATTCAAACATTAAAAGTTGGTTCATTAGGAATTCATAATTGCTTAGGTTTGGCAAGAGTTAAAAATGCTAGGGTTTTGATTGCTTCAACTTCTGAGATATATGGTGATCCATTAGTTCATCCCCAAACAGAAGACTATTGGGGGAACGTAAATCCAGTTGGTCCAAGAGGAGTCTATGATGAAGCTAAAAGATTTCAAGAAGCTATCACAATGGCATATCATACCTATCATGGTGTAGAAACAAGAATCGTTAGAATTTTTAATACATATGGACCTAGAATGCGATTGAACGATGGAAGAGTTCTACCTGCTTTCATAGGCCAGGCTTTAAGAGGAGAAGATCTTACCATTTTTGGTGATGGTTCGCAAACGAGATCATTCTGTTATGTAGATGATTTAGTTGAAGGGATCTATCGTCTTTTATTATCTGATTATGCTCAACCAGTAAACATTGGAAATCCTGACGAAATTACAATTAAACAATTTGCTGATGAAATAATAAAACTTACAAATACAACTCAAAAAGTTGTTTACCATGATTTACCTGTAAATGATCCCAAGCAAAGGCAACCTGATATTACAAAAGCAAAAGAAATACTAAAGTGGGAGCCTAAAGTTAATCGAGCAGAAGGGTTGAAAATAACTTATGAATATTTTAAAGGTTTATCAAGTGAAGAATTACATCACAAGGAACATAATAATTTCGAAAAGTATATCATAAAATAATGGATTATTTTGCTCACGAAACAGCTGTTGTTGATTCAGGTTGTAAAATCGGAAAAGGAACTAAAATTTGGCATTTTTCACACTTAATGCCGAATTGTGTTTTAGGTTTGAATTGTAATATTGGTCAGAATGTTGTTATTTCTCCTGAAGTTGTTTTAGGTAACAATGTTAAAGTTCAAAATAATGTTTCAATTTATACTGGAGTTATTTGTGAGGATGATGTTTTTTTAGGCCCTTCAATGGTTTTTACGAATGTTTTAAATCCGAGAAGCGCGATTAACAGAAGAGGTGAATATCTAAAAACAATAGTAAAAAAAGGAGCATCTATTGGAGCGAATGCTACCATAGTTTGTGGGCATGATATTGGAGAATTTGCATTTATTGGTGCCGGAGCAGTTGTAACGAAAACAGTATTACCTTATGCTTTAATGGTTGGGAATCCGGCAAGACAATTAGGATGGATGAGCGAATATGGCCATCGATTAGTTTTTGATAATGATGGGGTTGCAATATGTCCTGAAAGTGATGAAAAATACGAATTGAAGAATAATCAAGTTCAAAAAATAAGTAAATGATTGTAACGAATGATAAAGTTAAATTTGCAGTTGTTGGCGCTGGCCATATAGGTAAAAGGCATGCTGAAATGATTGATAGAGATCCTGAAGGCGAACTTGTAGCAATGGTTGATGTGCGTGGTAAGGAAGATTGTGGATTTGAAAAAGAAGTACCTTTTTTTAATACAATAGATGATCTCCTAAATTCAAATTCAGAGTTTGATGTTGTAAATATTTGTACACCGAATGGATTACATGCCGAACAATCGATAAAAGCATTAGAAGCAAGAAAACATGTGGTTTGTGAGAAACCTATGGGTTTATCTAAAGATGAGTGTGAAAAAGTGATTTTTAAATCTCTTCAGATGTCCAAAAATGTATTTTGTGTAATGCAAAATAGATATTCTCCCCCTTCTGAATGGATTAAAAAAATAATTAGTGAAAAAGTATTAGGTGATATCTATATGGTTCAATTGAATTGTTACTGGAATCGCGATGCAAGATATTATAAAAAAGGAGGTTGGAAAGGAACAAATGATCTTGATGGTGGAACATTATTTACTCAATTTTCCCATTTTATTGATATAATGTACTGGTTATTTGGAGATATTGACAATATTCAAGGTAGTTTTGCAGATTTTGCGCATCAGGATACTACTGAATTTGAAGATTCTGGTTTTGTCATTTTTGATTTTTTAAATGGAGGGAAAGGGTGTATCAATTATTCAACTGCAGTAGTAGATAAAAATTTAGAAAGCTCTATGACTATCATTGGAAGCAAGGGAAGTGTTAAGATTGGTGGTCAATATATGAATGAAGTTGAAGTATGTAATATTCCTGGATATGAAATGCCTGTTTTGGCTGAATCTAGTCCTGCAAATGATTATGGACCATATAAAGGTTCAGCTGCAAATCACCATTTTTTAATTGCAAATGTAATTGATACTTTAAAAGGTAGAACATCAATGACAACAAATGCATTAGAAGGTTTAAAAGTAGTAGAAATTATAGAACGTATATACAAAGTAAGAAATGAACAACTCAATTTACCAAAGTTTAATTAAGAAAAATACCAAATTAGCGGTCATTGGTTTAGGTTATGTTGGATTACCCATTGCACTTGAATTTGCTAAAAAAATAAAGGTAGTAGGGTTTGATATAAATCTACAACGTGTTGATCTAATGAGAAATAAAGTCGACCCAAGTAAAGAATTAACTAGTGAAGATTTTGACGGGTGTGATATCCATTTCACTGCTGATTTAAAAGATTTAAAAGATGTAACTTTCTTTATTGTAGCTGTTCCAACACCAATTGATTCGGCAAATGTACCAGATTTAAAACCACTTATTGCTGCATCAAAGACTGTTGGGAAAGTTCTTAAAAAAGGAGATTATGTAGTTTTTGAATCTACGGTATATCCTGGATGTACAGAAGAAGATTGTGTTCCTGTTCTAGAAAAAGAATCTGGCTTAAAATTTCAAAAAGATTTCTTTTTAGGTTATTCTCCTGAGAGGATTAATCCAGGGGATAAAAATCACACTTTAAGGAATATTGTGAAGGTGGTTTCTGGTTGTTGTGAAGAATCGTTAGATAATATCGCTAAAACATATGAATTAGTTGTAGATGCAGGAGTACATAGAGCTTCTTCAATTAAGGTTGCTGAGGCAGCCAAAATTATTGAAAATACTCAAAGGGACGTTAACATAGCATTGATTAATGAGCTTTCTATAATTTTTAATAAATTAGGAATAAATACTTTTGATGTATTAGAAGCTGCTGGAACTAAATGGAATTTTTTAAAATTTCAACCTGGATTAGTTGGTGGTCATTGTATTGGTGTTGACCCATATTATCTTACGCACAAAGCTGCTCAAGCTGGTTATAACGCAAAGGTAATTACTAGTGGTAGATTTGTAAATGATTCAATGGGTGGGTATGTTGCTAAGCAAATAGTCAAAAAAATGTTAGCTCAAGGTAAACATCTCCAAGATACAAGAGTTTTAGTAATGGGCGCAACTTTCAAAGAAGATGTCTCAGATATTAGAAATACCAAAGTAATTGATGTTGTAAAAGAACTACAATCATATCAAGTTATCGTTGATGTGGTTGACCCGCATGCTTCTTCCGATGAGATGATTCATGAGTATGGTATTGGATTAAATTCTAACCCTTCGGGTAAATATGATAGTATAATTGTTGCTGTAAACCATAAAGAATATAGTGAATTACCGGAATCATATTTTAAGAATTTATTAGTGAACGAAAAAGGAGTTTTTGTAGATATTAAAGGTATTTATAGAAACAAGATAAACGAATTGGAATATTGGAGTTTGTAAATTAACATAAAATTAAAAGTATGAATATACTAGTCACTGGTGGTGCAGGTTTTATAGGGGCACACGTTGTAAGATTACTTGTAAATAAATACCCTGAGCATACTATAGTCAATTTTGATAAGTTAACTTATGCTGGAAATTTATCTAATCTTAAAGATATCGATCATAAGTCAAATTACAAATTTGTTAAAGGTGATATTTGTTCTTCTTTTGACATAGAAGAAGTGTTCAAAAACTTCAAAATTACAGACGTAATTCATTTAGCAGCTGAATCCCATGTGGATAGATCGATAGAAGGTCCTATGGAGTTTGCAATGACAAATGTAATAGGTACTTTAAATCTATTAAATATAGCTAAAAAACATTGGGATTTAAATGAAAAACATACGTTCCATCATGTTTCTACTGATGAGGTATATGGATCTCTTGGAGAAGAAGGTTTGTTTATGGAGACTACACCTTATGATCCAAGAAGCCCATATTCAGCATCCAAAGCATCATCCGATCATTTTGTTAGCGCTTTTTTTCATACTTACAATTTCCCTGTAAAAATGTCAAACTGCTCTAATAATTATGGAAGTCATCATTTTCCTGAAAAATTAATTCCATTAATGATTCAAAATATTATAAATATGAAGCCTTTACCAGTTTATGGGAAGGGTGAAAATATTAGAGATTGGTTGTGGGTCGAAGATCATGCTCGAGCAATTGAAACAATTTTTTTTAATGGTACATATGGAGAGTCATATAATGTTGGAGGATTAAATGAATGGAAGAATATAGATTTAATTCACTTTTTGTGTGATTTAATGGATAAAAAACTAAATAGAGCTTTAGGTACTTCTGCTAGTTTAATAACTTATGTTAAAGATCGTTCAGGACATGATATGCGTTATGCTATAGACGCTACTAAATTAGAAAAGGAATTAGGATGGAAACCATCAATTACATTTGAGAAAGGTCTTGAAAACACCGTTGATTGGTATCTAAGTAATATGGATTGGGTGAAAGAAGTGACAAGTGGAGATTATCAAAAATACTATGAATCAATGTATTCTAATAGATAATGGGTGTTTTTTCATTTTTTAAAAATAAAAATAAACAAGAGGTGATTTTACCTCCTTTTGATTTTGGATATATTGAAGTAGATATGCATAATCATCTTTTGCCAAGTATAGATGATGGAGCTCCTACTATGGAGCATACAATTGGTATGTTATTAAAATTTCAAGAATTAGGGTACAAAAAGCTTGTTTTTACTCCACATGTGATGCAAGATTGTTATCCGAATACACCTGAAATAATTTTAGAAAAATTAAATGAAGTAAAAACGGAGATTCAGAAACTTGGAATTAAACTTGAAGTAAAAGCTTCGGCTGAATACAATATTGAAGATGTTTTGATGGATAAAATCAAAGAAAAAAAAATTATACCCCTACCAGGTAATTATCTATTGTTTGAATATTCTTTTTTTTCAAAACCTCAGCAAACAGAAAATTTTATATTTGAAATGATTGTTCATGGGTTTAAACCTATTATTGCTCATTTTGAACGATATCCATATTATTTTAACAATGAACAAATAATTAAAAAATATAAAGATAAAGGGGTTTTTATTCAAATAAATTTACTATCAATTATTGGACATTATGGACCTGAAGTACAAAAACAAGTACATTGGATGATTGATAATGGATGGGTAGATTTTGTAGCTACAGATTGTCATAGGATAGATCATCTAGAAATTTTACAAAAGATGTCATCTCATCCTTATTTACATAAATTGAAAGATTTAGATTTATTGAATCAAACTTTTTGGGAATAAAAAAAGCCTCTTCCGAGGCTTTAATTTTTTTATTTCTTAAGTAAATATTTCATATTAACTTTTTTATCAATATAAAACTGAAGTTCATCAATTGAAATTCTTATTTGTTCCATTGAATCTCTGTCTCTCAAAGTAACAGAATTGTTTTCTAAAGTTTCGTGGTCAACTGTAATGCAAAAAGGGGTTCCAATTGCATCTTGTCGTCTATATCTTTTTCCAATTGAATCTTTTTCATCGTATTGACATTGGAAGTCAAATTTTAAATTATTGATTATTTCTTTTGCTTTTTCAGGTAAATCATCTTTTTTAGTAAGCGGCAATACAGCTACTTTGTAAGGTGCTAAAGCATAAGGAAGTGATAGTATTACCCTTTCTGATCCATCATTTAATGTTTCGTTTTTAAGGGAATTGCTTAAAACTGCTAGAAACATTCTATCTAAACCAACAGAAGTTTCTACTACATAGGGTACATAACTTTCATTCAATTCTGGATCAAAATATTGCATTTTTTTACCGGAATGATTTTCATGTTGTTTTAAATCAAAATCAGTTCTAGAATGTATTCCTTCTAATTCTTTAAATCCCATCGGAAAATCAAATTCAATGTCGCAAGCTGCATTAGCATAGTGAGCAAGTTTAATATGGTCATGTAATCTGTAAGCATTGTCTCCTAATCCAAGAGCTTTATGCCATTTAACACGGGTTTCTTTCCAGTATTCATACCATTTCATTTCTTCTCCAGGTCGAACAAAGAATTGCATTTCCATTTGTTCAAATTCTCGCATACGGAAGATAAATTGTCTTGCAACAATTTCATTTCTAAATGCTTTACCAATTTGGGCAATTCCGAAAGGAATTTTCATTCTTCCTGACTTTTGAACATTTAAGAAATTAACAAAAATTCCTTGTGCTGTTTCTGGTCTTAGGTATATAGTAGAAGCATCACCAGCAACCGATCCTAATTCTGTAGAGAACATTAAGTTAAATTGGCGAACTTCAGTCCAGTTTTTTGAACCACTGATAGGGCAAACTATTTCTAAATCGATTATTAGTTGTCTAACTCCTTCCAAATCATTATTCTCAAGAGTAATTCGCATCTTTTCTTCTATTTCAGAAATTTTTTGCGAGTTTCTCAAAACATTAGGATTTGTAGCTAAAAATTGAGTTTCATCAAATGAATCGCCAAATTTTTTAGAAGCCTTTTCGACTTCTTTATTAATCTTTTGTCTGATTTTTTCAATGTGTTCTTCTATTAAAACATCAGCACGATATCTTTTCTTTGAATCTTTGTTATCAATCAAAGGGTCATTAAAAGCATCAACATGACCTGAAGCTTTCCAAGTCGAAGGGTGCATAAAAATAGCAGCGTCAATGCCAACAATATTTTCATGCATTTGTGTCATTGATTTCCACCAATATGTTTTTAGATTATTTTTTAATTCAGACCCTAACTGACCATAATCGTATGTAGCAGCTAAACCATCATATATTTCTGATGATGGAAATACAAAGCCATACTCTTTTGCGTGGGAAATAACTTCCTTTAATTTGTCTTCTTTTTGTTCCATAGTACAAATTTAATCAAGTGTTTTTTAAATATACTTTAGTTACAAATTTTTCATAAAAAAATCATACGATTTAAGAATATTCTGTGTTTTTCAGATTCTTTATTTACTTTTGATGTGAAATTTAATTCAATTTATATTAATTAACTAAAAAACATAAGTTTATAAATGAAAAAGTTGGTATGTATTTTCATTTTAAGTAGTTCTGTAACTATTCTAAATGCACAAAATAAAGTAAAACAATCTAAAATAAATTTTACTAAAGATGTTGATTCTGTTTCTTATTTGATAGGTAATATGATTGCTGGAAATGTATTAAATGATTTGCCTGAAGCTAACAAGGAAATGATTATAAAAGGATTGACAGATAAGTTGAATGGAAAACAACCTGCATTATCTGATCCATCAAATGAAGTTTTAAATAGATACTTTAAGCAAAAACAAGAAAATCAGCACAGTGCAAATAAAGTTGCAGGTGAAAAGTTTTTAGAACAAAATAAAAAAGATCCTTCTATTTTAGTTACTCCTTCTGGTTTGCAATATAAAATTATTAATATGGGTAACGGTGAAAAACCAGCTTCAACTACACGTGTAAAAGTACATTACCACGGAACAACAATTGAAGGAAAAGTTTTTGATAGTTCTGTTAATAGAGGAGAGCCTGCTACTTTTGGATTAAATCAAGTAATTCCTGGATGGACAGAAGGATTACAATTAATGCCTGTGGGTTCCAAATTTAAATTTTTTATTCCTCAAGAACTTGCATATGGTGCGAATGCACCTTCACAAGAAATCAAGCCTTTTTCTGTCTTGATTTTTGATGTTGAACTTCTTTCTATAGAACAATAATATGCTTAGATTAAGTTTTTTATCGATTTTATTTTTTGCATTTTCTATTTCATTTGCACAAAATCTTTCTGATGGCATATATGCGTGTTTTTATACTTCAAAAGGGAAAATTTTGATTAAGTTAGAAGTAGAAAAAGTACCAATGACAGTGGCTAATTTTGTAGCTCTTGCTGAAGGAAACGCATTTATTTTAGATAAAGAATTTAAAAAACCATTATATAATGGTGTGAAATTTCATAGGGTAATAAAAGATTTTATGATTCAAGGTGGTGACCCTCAGGGTACTGGGGAAGGTGGGCCTGGTTATAAATTTTTTGATGAGTTCCATCCTGATCTAAAACATGTTGGACCAGGAATTCTTTCAATGGCAAATTCTGGCCCAAATACCAATGGAAGTCAGTTTTTTATTACACACGTAAAAACACAATGGTTAGATAATAAACACAGTGTATTTGGAAATGTTATTGAAGGACAAAGTGTAGTTGATGCTATACAACAAAATGATGTTATAGATAGTATTACTATCTTGCGTTTAGGTAATAAGTATAAAAAATATAATCCTTCAATTGAGTTTGCGAAAACATATAAAAAATTTGAAAAAAAGAACTCAATTTTAAGTATCCAACAAGATAAAGCGAAAACTTTGACACAAGATCAGTATAAAAATTATTTTTTGGAATATGTAAAAGACAAATTGAAGCATGATAAAAAATCACAAAAATTAAGTAAGCGATTATCTGAAGTTTTTAAATGTTCTCCCAAAATAGTTCAAACTACATCTGGATTGGTTTATGTTATATATAATCATGGAGATACATTGCGACCGAAAACCGAAAATTTAGTAAAAATACATTACACTGGAAAATTGATTAATGATGAAAAATTTGATTCTTCATTAGATCGTAATCAATCTTTTGATATCACTTACAAAAAACAATCTGTCATTTCAGGTTTTGAAGAAGGTTTAGGTTTAGTTGGTAAAGGAGGAAAAGTTTGCTTATTTATCCCTTATTATCTTGGCTATGGTGACAAAGGAGTATCTATTATACCACCTTATTCTGATTTAATATTTGAACTCGAAATTTTGGATATCCAAAAATAAAATATGTTTAATAAGCTAAATATAAACTCATTCAAATCAATCGTTCTTGTTGGTTTGTTTTTTAGGTTAATTGCAGCTGTCTTTTCTGAGGGATATGGTATGCATGACGACCATTTCTTAACCATTGAAGCATCAGCATCTTGGGCAAATAATTATGATTATAACGGCTGGTTACCTTGGTCAATTAATTCACATGGAAAACCTGACGGTCATAGTTTCACTTATGTTGGATTGAATTACTTGTTTTTTGCATTTTGTAAATCGATTGGTATTATAAATCCTAAACTATTAATGATTTTAAATCGAATACTTCATGCTTTATTATCAACTTTAGTTATATATTTTGGTATAAAAATCACACAGAAATTATCGAATAGAAATAATGCAATAACTGTTGGTTGGATATTATCGCTCTTATGGTTAATGCCTTTTATGTCAGTTAGAAATCTTGTTGAAATGGTTGCTATCCCTTTTTTAATGTGGGGTATTTGGTATATTTTAAAGAATGAAATTCCAAAAAAAATGGATTTAATATTAGCTGGGATTATGTGTGGAATTGCCATTTCATTAAGATACCAGATTGGTATTTTTTCTGTTGGTTTAGCAATTTATTTTTTAATATCTAAAAAATGGATTTATCTTATTTTTTTTAGTTTCGGTAATTTAATTTCTTTTTTGATTACTCAGGGAGTTGTAGATTATTTAATTTGGGGATATCCATTTGCCGAATTTAGTAGTTATGTTTCATACAATATGAATCAGGGTACACAATATCTTCCAAACACGAATTATTTTATGTATTTCTATGTTTTATTTGGAGTATTGTTGTTTCCTTTTGGAATTCTTATAGGTATAGGTTTTTTTAGAAGTTATAAAAACACATTACTTCTATTTATTCCGACAATGTTGTTTTTATTATTTCATACAGTATATCCTAACAGACAGGAGAGATTTATATTATCAATTTTACCTTTTTTTATCATACTTGGAGTTATCGGATTTGAAAAGCTAAAGGATCGTAAATTTTGGGTAAAAAGTTGGGATGTTTCTATTAAGATTTTTTGGGCCCTAAATATATTATTGGTTTGCTTCTTCTCTATAATGTCTACAAAATATTCTCGTATCAACGCAATGTATTCCTTATTTAATGATAAAAATTATGCTCCAATTATTTTAATGGAAGGCTCTGGTGATGCATCAATTACACTTATGCCAAAATTTTATTCAAATAAATGGCATGCATCATTTATTGAAAAAACGAGTTTAATTAATGATACGATTGTTCCTAAGGTCAATTATGTTTTTTTCTCTGGAAAAGGCAACTTAAAGAATCGTGTTGATTTTTACAAGCAAATTTATCCATCTTTAGCTTTGCACAAAGTTTGTCAGCCTAGTTTAATAGATAAAATCGTTCATGATTTAAATCCTAGAAATGTGAATGAGTATATTGAAGTATGGAAAGTGAGATAAATTTTAAAGAGTATTTAATAATAATATAAAGTCATTATCATTAAACCATTTTTTTCCTTTTTCTCCAATTGTTTTTCCCCTTTCTGATTGCTTATTTTCCTTTAGGCATTTAATTGTTTCCATAATTGAGGTTCTCAAGAACTCTTTTTCTTTGTCATTGTATGAATCAATTGTATTTATTAAATCAATTGCACGTTGATTTTCATTCAAAACAGTTGTAGCTCCAGGGATATCTTTTAATTGAAATTTACAAGCAACATCCATCAATTTTGCCGATATATCATCAGGAAAAATTGAAAGAAATTTTTTACAATAATCTTGTGCCTTTTTGTAATTTTTAGAAGAGTACTCATTAATAGTATTCTCGATAATTGAATTTTTTAATTCAAAAATAAATTCTTTTTCTTTGTTATATACATCATGAGTTTTATCTTTTTTAATACATTTTGACATAAAACTGATGCAATCTTTATACGCATTTTTATACATTTCATCTTGATCATTCTGTTGAGAAATTTTATAAAGTGCTTTGGATGTCCATAAATAGGCATATGGATCATTCTTTGTTTCTTCTTTAAGGGTATATTTTTCTGCTTTTGATGCAAGCTTTTTATAATTACCATCTACATAAAGAATTAATAAGTCATCATATAGAGGTGGTTGTCCGTATATTTTAGATGCACAAAAAATTAGGGTTAAAATCAATAGGTATTTTTTCATTTCACAAAATTATTATTATCTAAATTATAAAATTTATTTTTTGAATAAAAGTCATTCTACACTCTTTATTAACAATTTTAATACTCTAATTGCTGCTTCTGGAATTTTTGTTCCAGGTCCAAAGACTCCAAACACTCCTTTTTCATATAGAAAATCGTAGTCTTTTGTAGGAATTACCCCACCTGCAATCACCATAATATCATCACGTTCATATCTTTTAAGCTCTTCAATTACTGCTGGAATCAATGTTTTATGACCTGCTGCCAACGAACTAACACCTAGAATATGTACATCATTTTCAATAGCTTGTTTAGCAACTTCTTCTGGAGTTTGAAATAAGGGGCTAATATCAACATCAAATCCCATGTCTGCAAAAGAAGTAGCGATTACTTTTGCTCCTCGATCATGACCATCCTGGCCCATTTTTGCTACCAAAATTCTTGGTCTTCTACCTTCTAATTTTGCAAATTTATTTGCCAATGCGATGGCTTCTTGAAATGATTCATTTTTCATAATTCCTTTTGCATATACTCCCTGAATGCTATGTATTTTAGCTTGGTATCTTCCGAAAACATTTTCTAATGCTAAAGATATTTCTCCAAGCGTTGCTCTTCTTTTTGCACATGCTACTGCTGCTTCGAGTAAATTTCCTTCTCCTGTTTTAGCAATATTTTCTAATTCTGATAATGATTTATCTACTAATACTTGATTTCTTGATGTTTTGATTTCAGCTAATCTTTTTAGTTGTGAATCTCGAACAGCTGTATTATCAATTTCTAATGTATCAATTTCTGTTGTATTATCGTATTGGTATCTGTTTAAACCAACAATAATTTCTTCATAGGAATCAATTTTTGCTTGCTTCGAAGTAGCAGCTTCTTCAATTCTCATTTTAGGAATACCAGCTTCTATTGCCTTTGTCATTCCTCCCAAAGATTCAATTTCTTCTATAAGTTTCCATGCTTCTTCGTAAAGTTTTTCCGTTAGTTTTTCAATTGCATAGCTTCCCTGAGCAGGGTCGATAGTATTAGTAATTCCTATTTCATGTTCGATATATAGTTGCGTATTTCTGGCAATTCGAGCTGAAAAATCTGTAGGTAATGCAATCGCTTCATCTAATGAGTTTGTATGTAATGATTGTGTTCCTCCCATTATTGCACTCAATGCTTCGATACATGTTCTAGCCACATTGTTAAAAGGGTCTTGTTCCGTTAAAGACCATCCAGAAGTTTGACAATGTGTGCGCAATGCCATTGATTTATCTTTGCTAGGATTAAATTCTTTTACTACTGTAGACCACAATAATCTTCCCGCTCTAAGTTTAGCAATTTCAACTAATGAATTCATTCCTATCCCCCAGAAAAAACTTAATCTGGGAGCAAAATCATCAATGTTTAAACCTACTTTTAATCCTGCACGAATATATTCCATTCCATCAGCAATAGTGTAAGCCAATTCTTGAGCTGCTGTCGCTCCTGCTTCGTGCATATGGTATCCCGAAATAGATATAGAATTAAATTTCGGCATTTGTTTGGTTGTATAGGCAAAAATATCCGCGATGATACGCATAGAAGGAGTAGGAGGATAGATGTAGGTATTTCGAACCATGAATTCTTTTAGAATATCATTTTGTATCGTACCTGATAACAATTCCTTTGAAACACCTTGTTCTTCTGCAGCAACAATGAAAAATGCAAGTACCGGGATAACTGCTCCATTCATCGTCATTGAAACACTCATTTGGTCTAAAGGGATTTCGTTGAAAAGAATTTTCATATCTTCAACACTATCAATGGCTACACCAGCTTTACCAACATCGCCAATCACCCTAGGATGGTCTGAATCATACCCTCTGTGTGTAGCTAAATCAAAAGCTACAGATAATCCTTTTTGTCCAGCTGATAAATTTCTTTTGTAAAAAGCATTTGATTCTTCTGCGGTTGAAAACCCTGCATACTGACGAATTGTCCAAGGTTTTGAAGTATACATAGATGCATAAGGACCACCTAAATAAGGTGGGTAGCCAGAAACCATTTTGTTTTGTTGATTCGCTTCTAGTTTTACTGAATATGTATTCGTTTTCCAGTCGATATTTGTAAAGTCAATTTTCTTCTTCATTTTAATCAAGTTCTTGTTCTAAAATAAGCTGTGGGATAGATAAGAAGTTCTCAAACAAGAATGTATCCCATTGGTTGTTGTTTTTACTTTCATTTTGAAAAGCATTAATTCCAATGAGTAATTTCTCATTATTCTTAAATAAGGAGATTCTCTTTTCTCTTGTTGTCAGAATGGTGTTTTTTAATTCTTTTAATCCGCCTTCAGAGTTGATTCCACCTTGACTTTCAATCTTATTAAATAATTTCCAGGCAGCATCTGACGCTAGGTGAATGTATTGATTAATATATCGAGCTCCTTCGAATGGATTATTGGTTAAGTTTAGTTTCCCTTCTTCCTTGAGCAAGTTCGATATATTGATTGCCATTCTGGAAGTAAATGATGTCTCTTTTTGAATAAAATACGAATCGTATGGCTTTAAAATCAGTTGGTCTACATTACCTAATATTGCTGAAAATGCTTCGGTAGTTTGTCTTAATAGATTTGAATGTGGATCAAGACATGATTTATTAACAAATCCAGATTTTGCAGTAAGATATACCGTTGGATTTATTCCATAAGTTTTAAAAAGTTGATTGATTAGAATTCGAATGGATTTAAATTTTGCTATTTCTAACATTAAATTATTTCCAATTCCCATTTCTAGATGAATCGATTCGAATTCTTGTTCGGAAATAGTTTGATTTATTTTGTTTAATAGATAAGTGATTTCTTCAGTTGCATTTCCTCCAATCTGGTGAATTAGATAACTTGAAATAAAAATTAAGTCATCGATACTTTTTTCAGAATTAATAAAAATGCGTTTGTGTTTATTTCCTTTTTTGAAAGAGAGTAGGGATGAATTTTGATTTTCATTTTTGGTATTAAAATGTAAATCAATGAATTCAATATTTATTTCGTTCAAAAGGATGTTTAAATCGATTGTTTTTTCAGTTTTTAAATCAAAAGTGATTGAATTTGCTCCAAAATTAAGTGCCTGTAAAGCGTCTAGATTTGATTCTTTTAAGTTTGATTCTGTAATATCAATACTGTATCCGATTTCCCAGTCACCAGATTGTTTATCATTTTCAATTTCTATGGCAGTATAGTTTTCAGGTGTAATTGAAAAAGTTAAATTTTCAATCTCATCCCTATATTGAAAGCTTTCTGTGGTATTTTCTTTTTTTAATTCTTTCGCAATTTGTTCTTTCCATTTTTCAATTGGAATAATTGGGAATGCGTCAAGTTGAATTTTCATAAAATATAAGTTCTACTAAATCAAAAATACGTTAAATAGATATCAGTAATTGATTTATTTATAAAAAATAAGAACAATTTGGTGTTTGAATGGTTAATAAATACCATTAGATTGTTTAGATAAATTCGAAAATAATTCATCTAAATCATCGTATATTTGTCCCACATTTAAAGCAGTATAAAATGAGTGCATTTTCTGAAAGACACATTGGCTCAAATGATGCCGAAAAACAAGCGATGTTAGCTAAAATTGGAGCGAGCTCAATTGCAGAATTAATTGATAAAACAATACCCGCACCTATTCGTTTAGGTAGAGAGTTGAACGTTTCTGATGCGTTAACAGAACAAGAATATTTAACACATGTAAACAAATTAGGTGCTAAAAATAAGGTGTTTAAATCATACATTGGTTTAGGTTACAACGATACAATTACACCTTCTGTGATTTTGAGAAATGTGTTAGAAAATCCAGGATGGTATACTGCCTATACTCCATATCAAGCAGAAATTTCACAAGGTCGTTTAGAGGCGTTGTTGAATTTCCAAACGATGATTTTGGATTTGACAGGAATGGAAATTGCAAATGCATCCTTATTAGATGAAGCTACAGCTGCTTCTGAAGCGATGATTATGTTGTTCAATTCTCGTTCAAGAAATGATATCAAAGAAGGAAAAAATAAATTTTTTGTTTCTGAATTTTGTTTCCCACAAACAATCGATGTTGTTCAGGGAAGAGCTGAAAATTTAGGAATTGAATTAGTTATTGCTGACCCTGAAACGTTTGCTTTTGATGCTACTTTCTTTGGGGCTTTAACACAATATCCTGACGTGTTAGGAAGGGTTCAAGATCTAGGTGCATTTACAACGAAAGCACATGATGCTGGAGTGAAAGTGGCGGTTGCTGCGGATATTTTGTCTTTAGTATTATTAAAATCACCAGGTGAATTAGGTGCTGATGTAGTGTTGGGTTCTGCTCAACGTTTTGGTGTCCCAATGGGATATGGTGGTCCACACGCAGCTTTCTTTGCTTGTAAAGATGAGTTCAAAAGAACTATTCCAGGAAGAATTATCGGTGTGTCTAAAGATGCTGACGATAATTTAGCTTTAAGAATGGCATTACAGACACGTGAACAACATATCAAACGTGATAAAGCAACTTCAAATATTTGTACTGCTCAAGCTTTGTTGGCTGTTATGGCAAGTATGTATGCGGTTTACCACGGGCCTAATGGGTTAAAAGAAATTGCTACTGATATTCATCATAAAGCAGTAACTGTTGCAACTGAATTATCAAAATTAGGATATACCGTTAAATCTAATTCTTATTTTGATACGTTATGGGTAGAGTTACCAGAGACTGTTTCTGTGGCTACTTTGAAATACCAAACAGAAGCTAATGAAATAAATTTACGTTATGTAAATGATTCACAAGTTACTATTAGTTTTGGAGAATCAATTACAAGTGCTGATTTGAAAACGTTGGTGAATGTTTTTGCTCAAATTGCAGTTAAAACTACACTTGAATTTACTACAGTAGCTAATACAGTATTAAATTCAAATCAATTACGTTCAACAGCGATTTTAACGCATCCAACATTTAATACTCATCATTCTGAATCTCAAATGATGCGTTATTTGAAGCGTTTAGAAAATAAAGATTTGTCATTGGTTCATAGCATGATTGCTTTGGGTTCTTGTACTATGAAGTTAAATGCTGCTTCAGAATTAATGCCAATTACAAATCCTAATTTTGCGAATATGCACCCTTTCTGCCCAGTTGAACAAGCAGAAGGATACCACGAAATGTTCCGTGAATTAGAAAAAGATTTAAGTGAGTGTACTGGTTTTGCAGGTGTTTCTTTACAACCGAATTCTGGTGCTCAAGGTGAATATGCAGGATTGATGGTAATCAAAGCATATCATGAATCAAGAGGTGATTTTAATCGTAAACATATGATTATTCCTTCATCAGCACATGGTACAAACCCTGCTTCAGCAGTAATGGCTGGATTTGAAGTGGTAGTTACTGGTTGTGATGAGAACGGAAACATTGATATAGATGCATTAAGAGCGAAAGCAATTGAATTGAAAGAAACATTAGCTGGATTAATGGTAACGTATCCTTCAACTCATGGAGTATTCGAAGAAGGTATCCGTGAGATTACTGCAATCATCCACGAAAATGGTGGTCAAGTATATATGGATGGTGCAAATATGAATGCGCAAGTTGGATTAACGAATCCAGGTAACATTGGTGCTGATGTTTGTCACTTGAACTTACACAAAACATTTGCTATCCCTCATGGTGGTGGTGGTCCTGGTATGGGTCCAATCGGAGTGGGAGCACATTTAATCCCGTTTTTACCAGGTAGTCCATTAATTAAAGCTGGTGGTGAAAAAGCGATTCATGCAATTTCTGCTGCTCCTTATGGTAGTGCTTTGATTTTATTGATTTCTTACGGTTATATCAAAATGTTAGGGGCTAAAGGATTGAGAGAATCTACTGAAAATGCAATCTTAAATGCAAATTACATTGCTGCTGAATTAAAAAATCATTACCCAATTTTATATACAGGAACAAACGGAACGGTAGCACACGAATTGATTTTAGATTGTCGTGAATTCAAGAAAACAGCTGACGTTGAAGTGGCAGATATAGCAAAACG
Source organism: Flavobacteriia bacterium (assembly GCA_947464135.1). Taxonomy (GTDB): domain Bacteria; phylum Bacteroidota; class Bacteroidia; order Flavobacteriales_D; family Crocinitomicaceae; genus CANHVK01. The sequence continues at coordinate 26,829 of CANHVK010000008.1, forward strand.
TTTAATTGATTTCGGTTTCCATGCTCCTACAGTATCTTTCCCAGTTGCAGGAACATTGATGATTGAACCAACGGAAAGTGAAGACAAAGCAGAGTTAGATCGTTTCATTGAAGCAATGATTAAAATCAGAAAAGAAATTGCTGAAATCGAAAATGGACATGCAGATAAAGAAAACAACTTATTGAAAAATGCACCGCACACTGCGGATTGTATTATCAATAAAAATTGGAATTATCCTTATACGCCACAAGAAGCAGTTTATCCAGTTTCTTATTTGAAAGAGTTTAAATATTGGGTGCCTGTTCGCCGTGTTGACAATGCATTTGGAGATAGAAACTTAGTGTGTTCTTGTCCAAGTGTTGAGAGTTATGCGAATGTGGAAGCGTAAACTTCTACTTTACTTTTTTTAAATACTAAAGGGAGAGCTTAAAGTTCTCCCTTTTTTGTAATATCAAACTAATGTAGTTTGAATTTTTTTAAAATAAAAAATTATCAATTTTGGTAGCTTAATTTCAAACCATAATAGTAAGTTTTTATGAATCTCATTGTTAAAATTATCAATTCAATAGCAAATAAAAATCAAATAAATACATATATTTGTCTCCTGTGATGCGGATTCCGAAAAGCGATAAGAGTAGGATTTTTTTAACTAAATAAATTAATAATGATGAATACATTAAAAAATAGTATATACATTCTTTTTGTTATAATATTATTTACTGTTACTTCTTTGGCACAAAACAAAACGAGATTAGATATTTCTCCAGGTGTTTTAAAAGACACGAATAATAATTTTGGTTTAAACATAAAGTTGTCTAGATTATTAACTAAAAGCCCATTATCTTTTTCTTTAGGTTTAGGTTTTTTTAAAACTGTTCATAGAGAAGGGATTAATCAGTTTAATTATGAATATTATCAAAATCAAAATATTGTTCCTGCTTTTAGTTTAAATTATGAGTTTTTTAAATCAGATAAATCTTTAAGTTTGGAAGTTTCACCTCGTGTTTCTTATTTTTTGAATAAGAAAGAATTTTATACATCTAAGTATAATGCTAGTAAAAATATAAATGAAATTACTGAAAAAAATGTATTGACTAATAACCTATCAATTGGTACAGGATTAAATATTAAGAAGACAAGCAGAAAAGAAGTTTCATTAGTTCTTTCAATGGGACTAGATTATCTAGTAGGAGACAAATCAAGATGGAATAAAAACTTGCTTCTGGGTATTGAGTTTCCATTAATTGCTAATAAAAATCAAGGTCTGTCTTCAAAAAAAGTGTATGCACCAAAGGTGATTAAACCAGTTACAGATAATGACTTTGCTAAAAAAGAAATTAATAATTCTTCTGTAAATAAAGTCAAGGATTCCGTTGTTGAAGCACAGAAAAAAAATATTTCAATTGCTAAAAAAGATACTTTAAAAGTCGTAAGCCAAACTTTAACTGATAATTTAGAAAAACTGTCTAAAGACAATGAAAAACAATTATTAGATACATTAATAGCTGAAACGAATAATATTCAAAAGAAACCTAAAGTCATTAGAGAACCGATTGTTATTTCAAAAACTAAAGAAAACGTAGTAAAGAATGATGACATTGTTAGTACTGAAAAAATCAAAAAAGATACACTGAAGGTTAAAGTTCCCCCTGTAATAAAAATTCCAAAGAAAGATAGAAAAGTATTGAATGAATCTGTTCAAACAGAAGAAATACAAGCTGTTAAGTTACTCAAAGTTCTTGGTCCATTGAATATTGATGGTATTCAATATGAATTAGGTGATGACTGGAATTATTGGTTAGGTGAAAATGGTTATTGGTATGCTAAAAAGAAGACTAAAGAGAAGTGGTATGATTTGATAAAATCATTGAATGATGATCATTATGATAAAGCCGTACAAACTCTTAGTAGAGATGCTAAAAAAGTAGACTAAATATATTACTTATCAATCTTAAAGGATGTCCGAACTACGTGACATCCTTTTTTATTAAATATAATTTTAAATATTATAAAAAAGTTTTTTTGTTTTACATTATTTTGCTAACGTAATAGATTTATCAATTTTGCAAAATATTTTTCTTTAGAAATATGTAGTCGATTCATTGATTAGTTCAAATCGTATTATTATTTCTTTGAAAATAGATCTTAATCGTGATCTTGGTTTTTTTAGGATATTTTGTAAAACTTTCCATTATCGGAAATAATTCATTGGTTTTTAAAAGGTATAATTATTTTTTTATATATAAAAAAAAAGCCTCACAATGATGTAAGGCTTTAAATTCGATTCTAATTTTTTAGCGAAAGCTGTTTCTATAATTTTAATTATCCTTTAGAAAAGGATAATTTAATCTACACTCTCTTAAATATTACCGAAGCAATATGTCCACCGAAACCAAATGTATTACTCATTGCGTATGTCATTTGTATTGATTCTCCTTTATGTAGTGGAAAATGAAATATATCCGAAAACTCAGGTTCTATATTTTCAGTATTGATGGTAGGCGGAACAATTTGTTCTTGCAACGCTTTCACACATGCGATAGCCTCAATTGCCCCAGCTGCTCCTAATAAGTGACCAGTCATCGATTTGGTTCCTGAAACACTTAATTTTTTATTTTCACCGAACACTCTTTTTGCTGCAATTAACTCACTTACATCTCCTTGTGGAGTAGAAGTAGCGTGCATATTGATATAGTCAATATCTTGAGCTGATATTCCTGCTTCTTCAATCGCAAGTTCCATTCCTAACACAGCTCCTTCACCTTCTGGGTGAGTCCCTGTTAAGTGGTAAGCATCAGCTGCCATTCCACCACCAACGATTTCACCCAATATAGTTGCACCACGTTTAACTGCGTGTTCATATTCTTCTAAAATCAATGCACCTGCACCTTCACCCATCACAAATCCATCACGTGATACATCGAATGGTCGAGACGCTTTCGCTGCATCATCATTGCGTTTTGATAACGCTTGTGCTGCCGAGAAACCTCCTATTGCTGCTTGATTAATTGCAGCTTCCGAACCTCCTGAGATAATAATATCTGCTTTGTTCCAACGGATATAATTAAATGCATCAATTAAGGCTGTGTTTGATGTAGCACAAGCAGAAACAGGGCAGTAATTCACTCCACGTAATCCATATTTAATAGAAATAATACCAGAAGCGATATCAACCAAGATACGGGGAATAAAGAAAGGTGTAAAACGTGGTGTTCCATCACCTTGGCAAAATTCCATCATTTGGTCTTGAAATGTTTGAATACCACCATTTCCAGATCCCCAAATCACTCCAATACGATTTACGTTTAATTCTTCAAAATTTAGTTGTGCTTGTTTCACAGCTTCATCTACAGCTACCAAAGCATATTGTGTAAATGGGTCGTATTTACGAATTTCTTTTACATCAAAATGTGCTTTCGGGTCATAATCTTTCAACTCGCAAGCAAAAGTCGTTTTGAACTTTTCCGTTTCAAATTTCGTAATAGGTCCAGCACCGCTAACCCCATTCTTCATATTTGTCCAATAGGCATCTACCGAATTCCCAATAGGTGTTAAAGCCCCCATTCCAGTGATTACAACTCTTCTCATAATGCTCTGTTTGTTCTAAGCACATATATGTTACACTGATTTTGTCGAAGTGGACATTTTATGTGCAAAGTATCATTCTTAAATATACAAAATATAAATTAAATTTCTAAAGTCTTTTTGTCAGCCTGAGCTCGTCTAAATGGAAATTTATTCTGCAAAGTATCTTAAAGTCTTTTTGTCAGACTGAGCTTGTCGAAGTCACAAAAAGCCTAATTCTAATTTTGCTTCTTCCGACATCATATCTTTATCCCAAGTAGGGTCAAAAACGATATTCACGATGCATGAATTTACTCCTTCAACTGTTTTTACTTTTTCTTCAACTTCTTTTGGCATCGTTTCTGCAACGGGACAATTAGGTGAAGTTAATGTCATATCAATCGTAACATCATTTTCTTTTGAAATCTTTACTTCATATATCAACCCTAACTCGTATATATCCACAGGGATTTCCGGGTCATAGATTGTCTTCAACATAGAGACAATGTTATTTTCTAAGTCTACCATAATTATCCTTTTTGACCAACAGCCATTAATGCAGCCATTTTCATTTTTTTAACCATACTTGCTAAACCATTCGAACGAGTAGGGGATAAGTGCTCATACAATCCTATTTCGTTGATAAAATGGAAATCACATTTTGCTATTTCTTCCGGTTTTTCGTTATCTAAAACACGAATGAGCATGGCAATGATTCCTTTAGTAATAATAGCATCTGAATCAGCTTCAAAATGCATTACATTTCCATCGAATGAAGCGTCCAACCAAACTTGAGATTGACATCCTTCAATAATTCTGTCTTTCGTTCTTTTGGCTTCATCGAATGGAGTAAGTTCGTTTCCTAAATCAATGATATATTGATATTTGTCCATCCAATCATCAAAGATTGAAAACTCATCTATCAATTCTATTTGTTTCTCATTTAAGGTCATATCCTTATCTTAACATCGTTATCGCTTTATCAAGCGCTGCAATAAAATAATCTATTTCTTCCTTTGTATTATAAAAAGCAAAGGATGCTCTCACTGTTCCAGGAATTTTATAAAAATCCATAACTGGTTGTGTACAGTGATGTCCTGTGCGAACTGCTACCCCTTGTTTATCTAATAAAGTACCTATATCAAAAGGATGTGCTCCATCTACAATAAAGGAAACGACACTTGTTTTTTTCTTTGATTCACCAATTATATGAAGCCCTTCAAATGTCAATAACAAATCAGTTGCATAATCTGCTAATTCTAATTCGTGTTTTTCAAGGTCTTCGATGTTGAATTGATTTAGGTATTCAATTGCTTTTCCTAAACAAATTGCTCCTGCAATATGCGGCGTGCCTGCTTCAAATTTAAAAGGTAGTTCGTTGTATGTTGTTTTTTCGAAAGTTACTTTCAAAATCATATCTCCACCTCCTTGATAAGGGGGCATTTTATTCAGAATGGCTTCTTTTCCATAAAGAACTCCTATTCCAGTTGGTCCGAAAACTTTGTGACCAGAGAACACATAAAAATCACAATCCAGTGCTTGTACATCGATTTTTGTGTGTTGTATACTTTGAGCACCGTCTATAAGCACTTTCGCTCCCACTTTATGCGCCTCATCAATCATCTTTTTGATAGGGTTGATGGTTCCAAGAGAGTTTGAAATGTGTGAAACGGCAACTAATTTGGTTTTATCGTTTAGGAGTTGTAAATATTCATCGTAAATGATTTCTCCTTTTTTGTTAATTGGAATTACTTTCAAAACACAACCTACGCGTTCACATAACATTTGCCAAGGAACGATATTTGAATGATGTTCCATTGCCGAAATTATGATTTCATCTCCCTTTTGAAGTAATTGTCCAAATGAAAATGCTACCAGATTAATTCCTTCGGTAGTCCCTTTCGTGAAAATAATTTCGTGTGTATGTTTTGCATTTAAATAAGTAGCAATTGTTTTACGAGATGCTTCATATTCATTGGTCGCTTTTTGACTTAGATGGTGAACTCCTCGGTGAATGTTTGCGTTGTCTTTGGAATAATATTTGTTAATTGCATCAATAACATATTGTGGTTTCTGTGAAGTAGCACCATTATCGAAGTAAATCAAATTTTTACCATATACCGTTTGACGCAAAGCAGGAAAGTCTTCTCTGATTTCACGTAAATTAAACTTTCTTTTTCCGGTAGTTTCCATTATCATTTATTATAAAGGCTTTTTGATCAGCCACATTAAAAATTCTTTATTCCCATCTCCTCCAAGTATCGGAGAATCAATGTGCCCCTGAGACACTAAATTACAAAGTTCTCCTACTTTTTTGATATTTTCTATTACGGTTGGGTAAAGTTGTTGATTCTTAACAATTCCCCCCTTCGAAATGTTTTCTTTACCGACTTCAAATTGTGGTTTCACCAACGTAATTAATTGACCACCTTCTTTTAAGAATGGGTGAATAAATGGAATTACTTTTTCAAGAGATATAAATGATACGTCAATAACCACAAGGTCTACTAGTGTAGGAACATGATGTTTGGTTAATTCGCGAATGTGTGTTTTGCTAATGTCAACCACTTTTGGGTTAGACTTTATAGATGGATGAAGTTGATTAGTTCCTACATCGACACAAAATACTTTTTCTATGCCTTTTGAAAGTAAAACTTCAGTAAATCCTCCTGTAGAAGCACCTAAATCGATTGCTGTTAAACCAGTAACGTCTATTTTCCAAGTATCTAAGGCTTGTAGTAATTTAAATGCCCCTCTTGACACCCAAGGAATTTCTTCAGCAAGCATTTCAATATCAATATCTATTGGAAATTTTTTTCCTGGCTTATTGATTAATTTCCCTGCTACTTTCACACCAGTCTCGAGAATCATTTTTTCTGCTCGAACTCGTGTTGAAATCAAACCGCGTTGTATGAGAATTTTATCTAAACGCTCTTCCATAGGTATATCGTGCATCTTTAAATACAAATGAAGCTTATTCGAAAGAATAACCTAATTTCTTCGCCATAAGTTTGGTGATGTGTTCACGAATAATTTCGTTTGAAATTTGTTCCACTACTTCACCAACAAATCCATTTATCATTAAGCTTTTAGCTGATTTTTCAGAAATACCCCTTGCACGTAAATAGAAAATGGCTTCTTCATCAATTTGACCTGTTGTTGAACCGTGAGAACATTTTACGTCATCTGCATAGATTTCCAATTCAGGTTTAGAATTCATTGATGCATTGTCGCTTAATAATACGTTTCCATTGGATTGGAATGCATTAATTTTTTGTGCTTGTTCACGAACAAATACTTTTCCATTAAAAACACCCGTTGATTGTCCGTCTAATACTCCTTTGTATAATTCATTTGAATTACAATTTGGAACTTTATGGTCTATCACCGTATGGTTGTCTACCAATTGTTTTTCGTCAGTCAAATACAAACCATATAAGTTTGTTTCCGCATTTTCACCGTCTACATGAACATACACATTGTTACGAACAATAGCACCTGAAAATGTTGATGTAGATAAGCTAAATCGAGAATCTCTATCCTGACTTACCGTTTCTGTATTGATATGGAAATTTGTATTGTTTTCGTGTTGTATTTTATGGATGGAAAGTGAAGCGTTTTGTTTCACTTTAATTTCTGTAACTACATTGGTGAAATTTGAATCTGCCCGTTCTCCATAATAACCCATTACAATTGTTGCGTCCGAATTTTCATTAGCAACTATGATATTGCGAACAGAAGATAAAACAGCTGTTCCGGTAGTTACATAGATAAGTTGAATTGGTTCTTTGATGATTGCATTTTTCGCAATTTCGATACTTACACCGTCTGTAGTAAAAGCGGTATTTAACGCGTTAAATACTTCTCCTTCCAATTGTACTTGTTGATTCGAATGAGCATTTATCCATTCCTGAGTAGTCTCTGTAAGGGGAGATACAAGTAGTCCTTTCGTATCTTTAATTATTGAAAGTTCTGCTTGATAAAATCCATTTACAAAAACTAGTACATTCCCTTGTAATCCTTCAATTAAATAATCTGAAACAGAATTAATTTCCGGTTTTACTAACTGAAAAGTACCATTGCTAATACGAGTAGTACGTGTATATTTCCACGCTTCTGTTTTCGTTGTTGGAAAAGCAGTTTCGTTTAATATTTCGAATGATTTTTTACGAAGACCTTGAGGTAATACCAAGGTATAACCATCCGTTGTTATGCGCTCGTGAAATTTTTTTGTTTCTTCCATGTTAACCTAATTTGGTTATTCTGTAATTTCTGTATTCAATTTTTCTTCAGACAGATTGAGATTGATTGTAGTCAAAGTCTATCGTAGGCTGATTTTCTCGAAGCCTGTCAAACTGAGCTTGTCGAAGTTTACTCCCCAAACTCAGCTTTAATCCAATCGTACCCTTTTTCTTCTAACTCTAAAGCTAATTCTTTTGGTCCTGTTTTAACAATTCTTCCGTTGTAAAGAACATGAACGTAATCAGGTACGATGTAATCTAATAATCGTTGGTAATGTGTAATTACAATAGTAGCATTATCTTCTGATTTTAATTTTGTTACGCCTGTTGCAACAATACGTAACGCATCAATATCTAGTCCAGAATCTGTTTCGTCAAGAATGGCTAATTTAGGCTCTAACATTGCCATTTGGAAAATCTCGTTACGTTTTTTCTCTCCACCAGAGAAACCTTCGTTGACAGATCTATTAGCCAATTTAGAATCTAATTCAACAATTTTCGATTTATCACGCACCATTTGCATGAAGTCTTTTGCTGAAATAGGATCTTGACCTAAATATTCACGTTTTTCGTTTAATGCAGTACGTAAGAAATTTACATTTGAAACACCAGGAATTTCTACTGGATATTGAAATGCTAAAAATAAACCTTCGCGTGCTCTATCTTCGGTTGAAAGTTCTAATAAATCCTTTCCATCGAAAGTTACATTACCATCAGTAATTTCATATTCTTCACGTCCAGCTAATACAGAAGCTAAGGTGCTTTTACCAGCACCATTTGGCCCCATTATCGCGTGAACTTCTCCAGCTTTCACTTCTAAGTTTAAGCCTTTCAATATTTCCTTCCCGTTAATGGAAGTGTGTAAGTTATCTATTTTAATCATTTTCTTTCTAAATTTTCCCCTTTGGAGGGGGAGTAAGGGGGAGGAAACACCCTTCGTTTACTATATTAATTTATCACCTCCCTCAATCCCTCCTCAAGGAGGGAAGTGTAAATAATCTTAAAATCTTTTACCCTACTGATCCCTCCAAACTAATCGCTAATAACTTTTGTGCTTCAACAGCAAATTCCATAGGTAATTGGTTTAGTACTTCTTTACAATATCCGTTCACAATTAAACTAATCGCTTTTTCTTCACTGATACCTCGTTGTAAACAGTAAAAAATTTGATCTTCTCCAATTTTAGAAGTTGTCGCTTCGTGCTCGATTTTCGCTGAGCTATTTTTACATTCTATATATGGAAATGTATGTGCTCCACAAGTATCACCCATTAACAATGAATCACACTGTGAAAAGTTGCGAGCGTTTGCAGCGTTTTTGTGAATTTGAACCAATCCTCTGTATGAATTGTGTGATTTACCAGCAGAAATACCTTTAGATATGATGGTACTTTTGGTGTTTTTTCCAAGGTGAATCATTTTTGTTCCAGTGTCAGCTTGTTGATAATTGTTTGTTACTGCTACAGAGTAAAATTCACCGATTGAATTTTCACCTTTCAATATACACGAAGGATATTTCCAAGTTACCGCTGAACCAGTTTCTACTTGAGTCCAAGAAATTTTTGCGTTTTTCTCACATAAACCTCGTTTAGTCACAAAATTGAAAACTCCTCCTTTTCCTTCTGCATCACCAGGATACCAGTTTTGAACAGTAGAATATTTGATCTCTGCATTATCCAAAGCAATTAATTCAACTACCGCTGCGTGTAACTGATTTTCATCACGTTGTGGAGCAGTACATCCTTCTAAGTAAGAAACATATGCACCTTCATCTGCAACTACCAATGTTCTTTCAAATTGTCCCGTTCCACCTTCGTTTATACGGAAATAAGTAGATAATTCCATTGGACATCTAACTCCTTTAGGAATGTAACAGAATGAACCGTCAGTAAATACAGCGCTATTTAGTGCTGCATAAAAATTATCTGTATGTGGTACTACTGTACCCATGTATTTTTTTACCAATTCAGGGTGCTCTTGAACAGCATCTGAAAAAGAACAAAAAATAATTCCTAGTTCATTTAACTTTGCTTTGAAAGACGTAGCAACAGAAACACTATCCATAACAAAATCAACGGCTACATTTGTTCCAGTTAATCGTTGTTGCTCATCCATTGAAATCCCCAATTTTTTCATGGTTTCTTTCAATTCAGGTTCAACATCATCCCAACTTTCGTATTTTTTCTTCTGTTTTGGAGCAGAATAATAGATGATGTCTTGAAAATTTGGTTTTTCGTAATGAACATGTGCCCACTCTGGCTCTGTCATTTGTAACCAAGTTTTGAAAGCATTCAATCGATATTCCAACAACCATTCCGGTTCATTTTTCTTTGCAGAAATAAAACGAATAATGTCTTCATTCAACCCTTTTGGTGCTTGATCTGCTTCAATATTGGTTACAAAACCAAATTTATACTCTTGATTTTGTAAATCTTTGGCTAATTCATTTTCTGTATATGCCATTGTAGAAATTTTTTAAACGGAGAAACTTTCTCCACAACCACACGTTCTGTCTGCATTTGGATTTTGGAAAACAAATCCTTTTCCATTTAATCCTCCTGAAAAATCAAGTGTAGTGCCAATTAAATACAAGAAACTTTTTTTATCAACGACCACTTTTATGTCGTTATCAAAAAATTCTTTATCATCTTCTTTCATCTCATTGTCGAAAGTAAGTTGATACATTAAACCTGAACAACCTCCTCCTTGAACTCCAACACGGATGAAAAAACCTTCCTTGTTTTCGTCTTCCATTAATCTAATGGCTTGTTTTTTAGCGATATCTGTTACTTTTATCATGTCGATAATTGCTTATATTTATTTAGACTAATTTTAAATAAACAAAATTATATTGCAAAAATACCTATTTTGTGGTATTGAAACAATCAAAAAATGCATTATGTTTCAAGATTTTTTGAAATTGATTCATCTACAATTTTTTCAAATTTTTTGTTGTTCAAATTTTTTATAATTAAATTAAAAAATCCATAAACCTTTTTACTTATTCTACGTAATGTTTTTAAATATATAATGTTATTTTTGAAGGTCGTATTGTAGAAATACAAATTAATACTTTTTAGTTAATATGTTGAAAAATAAATACATATTGAATATTGATAACTTTTCATTTAAGTGTTTGATAAGTCTATTATTCGTTCTTTTATTTACTTTAAATTCTAATGCACAGGCTGTTAATATTGCAGCAACGGCTTTAACAACTTCTGGAAATACTTACCCTGAAGATGGAATGTGTCCTGACACAAACAGAATTATAGAAGTTAAAATAGTTAACAATGGTACTTCTAGCTTAAATGTTTCATCAACACCAGTAACTATCACAGTAAGCATATCAGGTCCAGTTGTAAAATCTTTCACTACTATTTTTAATTCAGGTTCTCCAATTAGTCCTGGTGGTTCTAGATATGTAAGTGTTTCATCTAAAGGTGATTTTTCCAAAAAAGGAAAATATACAGTTCAAATGTCCGCTACATGTACTGGGGACGCAAGCGTAGGGGTTGATCAAACAGAAACATTTTTAGTTAAGGGAGCTGAAATTTCCCTTTTTTCAGCTTTACCAACATCTTCACAAATAGTTTGTTTAAATTCACCAATTACTGATATTGTCTATGAAGTTGGAGCAAATGCAATATCAGCCACCGTTAATAATGATAGTTTACCTACTGGAGTCACCTGGTCTTTCAATTATCCTAAGCTGACCATTAAAGGCACTCCAAGATCTAATACTAAATCTACTTTTAATTACTATGTAACAGCCAAATCATCTTGTGTACCTTCTCAAGATTCAATTTTAAAAGGTACAATAACTGTTAAAAGTTTACCTATAATCAAAATTGATGATAAATCGATAAACAAGCTTACCTGTTTTAACAATACAATTAATCTAAATGCGAGTGGAGGAAATTCATATTCTTGGTCTAATGGAGTAAATACTTCAAATATTTCTATTAATTCACCTGATAAATATATAGTTTCTGGTTTTTTAAATGGATGTTCTAATAAAGATAGTATTACTATAACAGAAGATAAAGTCCCCCCACTTGAACCAGTTGGAAAAGACACGTCTATTTGTGAATCAGGTATTTTAACATTGAAAGTAACTACTACTGCAGGTACAACAGTGACCTGGTATGCATCTGATCAAATTACACCTAGAGAATTTGGTTTGACTTATACTACTCCCAGTATATCTTCAAGCACAACTTATTATGTTGAAGCAAAAAATACAGCTACTGGTTGTGTTTCAACAAAAAAACCTATTAATATAATTGTAAACACTCCTCCAAGTAAACCAATTGCTTCAGATAGTTCTAGATGTGGACCAGGATCTTTAACTTTAAAAGCAACAACTGATGTTGGAAATACTATCAATTGGTATGCATCTGACCAAACAAAATTACCTTCTACTGGTGAAACTTACACAACACCACCACTCACAAATACCACCACCTATTATGTTGAGTCAAAAAACACTTTAACAGGTTGTACTTCAACTTTGAAAACATCAATTTCAGCTATAATAAATACTTTTCCAAATGAGCCTACTGTAATAGATAAATCTAGTTGTGGAGCAGGTACGGTAGAACTAAAGGTATCACTAAATGGTGTTGACCAGGTTGCCAGATGGTATACCAACCCTACTGGTGGCACATCAATATTTACTGGAGATACTTATACTACTGGGATTATAAGTAAAGATTCTACTTTTTATGTTGAGTCAGTAAATAGTTTGACAAAATGTACTTCTGTAAAAAGAGTTCCATTAAAAGTTACAATTAATTCAATTTTGTCTCCACCAACAGCTGCAGATGTGTCAAGGTGTGGCCCCGGAACTGTTACTTTACAAGCCACAACTAGCACTGGTAAAGTAATTGATTGGTATGCTCAATCTTCTGGAGGAACTATTTTATCAACTGGAGACACATATACAACGTCAAGTATATCATCATCAATAAGTTATTTTGCTGAAGCTAGAGATCCATTAACAGGTTGTTTGTCATCATCTCGAAAAGAATTAAAAGTGAATATTATTCCTTTTAATACTTCTACATCATTAAACCCTGATCAAACTCTGTGTTTCAATACACCATTAACAAATATTACTCATACAACAACTGGTGCGACTGGAATCGGAATAGCTTCATTTTTACCAACAGGGGTAACAGCGCAGTGGTCGAATGATAGAATTACAATAAGTGGGACTCCGACTCAATCTGGTATATTTGATTACATAATACCTTTAACTGGAGGATGTGGAACAATAAATGCAACAGGAAAAATTACAGTTAATGCAACTAATACAGTTTCAACAGCGAGCACAAGTCCTACTATATGTGTTAATACTCTTTTAACGGATATTACGCATACAACAACCGGAGCAACAGGGATAGGGGCAGCGATTAATCTTCCAATTGGTGTTACAGCAAGATGGTCAAGAAATACGATAATCATTAGTGGAACTCCAACACAATCAGGTATTTTTAATTATGAAATACCATTATCTGGTGGATGTGGGATAATAAAAGCAACAGGAAAAATTATTGTCAATGCTGAGAATACTGTTTCTACACCTAGCTCTAGTCCTTCTATTTGTGAGAATACACCATTAATTGATATAACACATTCAACAACAGGTGCATCAGGGATTGGTATAGTTTCAAATTTACCTACGGGTTTGACTGTACTTTGGAGTGGTAATACAATTACAATAAGCGGAACACCAACCCAATTAGGCACTTTTAATTACGTTATTCCATTGACTGGTGGATGTGGAACTGTAGCTGCGATTGGAAAAATAATTGTAAATCCTACAAATACTGTAAGTACAGCAAGTTCTAGCCCAACTCTATGTATTAATACTCCATTAACAAATATAACTCATACAACTACTGGAGCAACAGGGATAGGAGTAGCTACGAATTTGCCTACAGGTCTTACAGCACTTTGGTCTGGTAATATGATTACAATAAGCGGGACACCATCACAATCAGGTACTTTTGATTATGAAATTCCGTTAATTGGAGGTTGTGGAAATATTAAAGCTATTGGAAAAATAATTGTTAATCCTGGTAATACTGTTACTGTAGCAAGTTCTAGTCCTACACTTTGTATTAATACGCCATTAACAGACATAATACATACAACCACTGGTGCGACAGGAATTGGTAGTGTGTCAAATTTGCCAATAGGTTTAACTGCGCAAAGATCTGGAAATACAATTACAATAAGCGGAACACCAACCCAATTGGGAACTTTTGATTACGTTATTACTTTGACTGGTGGATGTGGAACAGTTAGTGCAACCGGAAAAATTATTGTAAACCCTTCAAATACAGTAGGTTCTGCTAGTGCAACCCCAACACTATGTATTAATACACCATTAACAAATATAACTCACACAACAACTGGAGCAACAGGTATAGGCCCAGCAACGAAATTACCGTTAGGAGTAACAGCGGATTGGTCAGGGAATAAAATAACTATAAGCGGAACCCCAACACAATCAGGAACTTTTGATTATATTATTCCTTTAACAGGTGGGTGCTCAGGGGTTAATGCAACTGGAAAAATTATTGTAAATCCTGAAAATACTGTAAGTGCAGCAAGTTCAAGTCCAACTTTGTGTGTGAATACTAATTTAACAAGTATTACACATACTACAACAGGTGCAACCGGTATCGGATCAGTTTCCAATTTACCTTCAGGAGTAAGCGCTTCTTGGTCAGGTAATATGATAACAATTAGTGGTAAGCCAACTCAATCGGGTACTTTTAATTATAGTATACAATTAATAGGGGGGTGTGGTTCTGTATCAGCAACTGGTAAAATAATTGTAAACTCAATACCTGTAATATCAAAATTAGAAGGTAAAACTAAAATATGTTTGGGTGATTCAACCATTTTATCTAGTAATACAATTGGGGGAGTATGGTCAAGTGTATCTACAAATGTTGCAACAATTAATACCTTTACAGGTAAAGTGTTATCAGTAGCTGCTGGTTCCACAAAAATTATTTATTCTTTAACGATTGAAGGCTGTTCAAATTCAGTAGATACCACAGTAACTATAAATGCGATGCCAGTTGTGGCAGATATTTTAGGGAATTCTACTTTATGTGTCGGTGATAAAACAACATTAACAAATATAACTTCAGGTGGTATTTGGACGAGTACGTCTCCAACTGTTGCTTCTATTTCTAGTAATGGAGAATTATTAGGTTTGTCAGAAGGTATTACAAAAATTAATTACTCAGTAACAACTTTAGGTTGTACCACAACTAAAACATTTGATGTAGCAGTAAGTTCTTATCCAATAGTTGCAGACATAGTTGGTTCATCAGATATTTGTGAAGGTTCAACTGCTACTTTATCTAATACAACAAAACCGGGAGTTTGGTCGTCTCAAAATACAAATATAGTTTCAGTCAATGCTTTTGGTCTTATTACTGGATTAGGCGCAGGATCAACAATTATTGATTATACCGTTAAAAACGCAAATTGTATAACTAAAAAATCAATTACAATTACCGTTAAATCAGCATTGTCTGTATCCCCAATTATTGGTACTACTGATATTTGTATAGGTGCGACATCTAAACTTACGGATCAGACACCAGGGGGTACTTGGAGCAGTTCTGATCCCACTGTTGCAACGATTGATGGGACAGGTTTAGTGAAATCTGTAAAAGTTGGTTCAACAATAATTAGATATGATGTTTTAACAAATGGAGTTTGTCCTGAATTCGCCCAAGTTGTTTTTACCGTAAATCAAATACCAACTGTAAATGCGATTTCTGACATTACAGTTTGTGAAGGATCCAATGTATCAAAAGTTACCTTTACAGGTACAGGTTCACCAGTTTATCATTGGACTAATAATAATCCATCTATAGGTTTAGTTTCAATAGGTACAGGTGAAATACAATCATTTAAAGCTAAAGGTCCTTCTATAGGTAGTTCATCTGAAATAGCAGTAATTAATATAACACCAATAGCAAATGGCTGTTCTGGTAGTTCAAAACAATTTTTAATTACTGTAAATGCTCGAGATAATGCAGGATTTAAATACTCATCTAATTCATTTTGTAAATTAGATGCAAATCCTTCTCCAATTATTACTGGTTTAACTGGTGGAACTTTTATTACTTCTTCTGTAAATTTAAATGTTAATTCATCTTCTGGTATAGTAGATTTAGCATCAAGTACCCCGGGATATTATAAGATCACATATAGAACAAATGGTACATGTCCAAATGATTCAATTATAGATTTTGCAATTTCTGATTTACCAACAGTAAATCCTTTAGCAGATCAACAAGTTTGTGATGGTACAAACTTTAATCCAATCAATTTTTCAGGAGCACCTGGAACAATTTATAATTGGATAAATGACAATTCAAATATTGGATTAGCTTTATCTGGAACCGGAAATATCTCTGCTTTTACAGCTAAAGGTACTTCTATCGGTGCTTCTTCCATTCAAAGTAAAATAATTGTTACACCTACTTCGGGTTCTTGTGTAGGTATTAAAGATACTTTTTTATTAACCGTAAATCCGAAAGATAATCCTTCATTTACTTATCCAAGTACATCATTTTGTTCTTCTGGTATAGATCCTAATCCTACAGCTAATATTACGGGTAAATCTGGTGGAGTTTTCACAATGTCTCCATCAGGTGCGATTTTTAATGCTAATAATGGAACAATTACATTATCAACATCGAATGCTGGTGCATATGCACTTACATATACTACAAATGGTTCTTGTGCAAATTCTCAAACCATTAACATTACGATTGGTAGTAACCCTTCTGTTAATTCTGTAACATCTCAGTCCATTTGTTCAGGTAGCGCATTTGACCCTATAAATTTTACAGGAACTCCTGGTACTACATTTAATTGGACTTCTAGTAATTCTGCTCTAATAGGATTAGCGAATAGCGGAGTTGGAAGTATTTCTTCTTTCATAGGTTCAGGTGCATCTTTAACTTCACCATTAATTACTTCCGCTATTACTGTTACTCCTAAAATAGGATCGTGTACTGGATCTTCAAAAACGTTTAATTTATCCATTAGATACAAAGATGATGTTGCTATTTCATATGCTGAAAAATCATACTGTACTTCTAATTCTAATCCATTACCTTCTCTAACTGGAACATTAGGTGGTGAATTTACAGCTTTACCAGTCGGTTTAATTATAAATAATACGACAGGCCAGATAAATATTGGTTCTTCAGCAGAAGGTGTGTATGTTGTTAAATATATTACTACTGGTTTATGTGGTGATACAGCAAGTGTACCAATTGCAATAAATAATTCTCCTTCTGTTAATAATATTCCAGATCAAACTGTTTGTTCAGGAAATAGTTTTGCTTCTGTTAATTTTACTGGAACACCAGGAACAATTTATAACTGGACAAATTCTAATTCAGATATTGGATTAGCTTTATCAGGTACTGATACTATTCTGTCTTTTATTGGTAAAAATCCAGGAAATACAAAATTAACTTCAACGATAACAGTTACTCCTAAATCAGGTGCTTGTTTTGGAGCAGTTAAAACATTTCAATTATCTGTAAATCCATCTGAAAATGCTTCATTTAATTATGATTATTCTTCTGTTTGTCAAAATAACCCAAGTTTAAAGCCAACTTTACAAGGTGCCAAAAATGGAGTTTTTTCATCTTCAGCTGGATTAAATTTAAATCCTAATTCTGGTGAGATAAATGTAGGAGCATCTCTTCCTGGAACTTACAATATAGTATATAAAACAACAGGTACTTGTTTTGGAATTGAATCTAATTTGTTAACGATAAATCCAATTCCAAATGTAAATAATTTGTCAAATTCTCAGAAATGTCAAGGTGAATTATTCGATCCAATAAGTTTCTCAGGTACTATCGGATCTACATATACTTGGATTAATAGTAATACAAATATTGGTTTAGTTTCTTCTGGATCCGGAAA
The DNA here is from genome assembly GCA_947464135.1 of Flavobacteriia bacterium. Lineage (GTDB taxonomy): Bacteria > Bacteroidota > Bacteroidia > Flavobacteriales_D > Crocinitomicaceae > CANHVK01. The sequence continues at coordinate 44,620 of CANHVK010000008.1, forward strand.
TATTTCTTCATTTAAAGCAAGTGGCACTACGATTGGAAGTAATCCTGTAAGTGCGGTTTTAACTGTAACACCATCAATCAATGGTTGTAGTGGTCCTTCTAAATCAATGATTTTAACAACAAATAGCTTGGATAATCCAGGATTTTCCTATTTAAGTAATTCATTTTGTTTAACAGAGCCTAATCCAACACCAACCTTATCTGGAAATGTTGGTGGGATTTATAGTGTAAATCCAACTTCAGGTTTAACTATAGATCCTTCAACAGGAACTTTAGATTTATCTACGGCCATTCCTGGTAATTATATGGTTACTTATAGTACGAATGGGTTTTGTAAAAATGATAGTACGATTTCAATTTCTGTAGGAACTGGCCCAAGTGTTCAATCAGTTCAAAATCAAGTGAGTTGTCAAAATACACCATTCAATGCTATTAATTTTCAAGGTGCTCCAGGAACAGTGTATGAATGGACAAATTCAAATACTCTAATTGGTTTACAAGCAAGCGGAGTAGGAAATATTAATTCATTTGTAGCAAATGGTACATCAGTTAATGGTTCTAATATTTCTTCTACAATTACTGTCACGCCTAAGATAGGAGCATGTATCGGAATTCCAATTACATTTAATTATACCGTTAAGCCTTTGGATAATGCCAATTTTTCTTATGCAAATTCTTCATATTGTAAAAATCAAATAAATCCTACACCCGTAATTTCTGGAGTACAAAGTGGTACTTTTTCGTCTTCACCTATTGGTTTATCAATGAATTCAATAGGAACAATAAATTTAGCAACATCAACTTCTGGAAATTATACAATTACTTATACTACTCACGGTCAATGTCCAAATGTATCATCAATACCAATGTCAATTGGATCAAGCGCATCTGTAAATCCAATTTCAGACACTACTGTTTGTTTAGGAAATAATTTTTCTAAAATAATTTTTAAAGGTAATCCTGGAACTATATTTAATTGGACAAATAACAATCCGAGTATTGGTATAGCAGCATCTGGTGTGGGAGACATTTCTTCATTTCAATCTAAAAATGTTGGAAATGCAATTTTTGTAGTAACCCCTGTTATTGGTTCTTGTGTAGGAAATCCACAATCATTCACTTTAAATGTAAATTCAGTTCAAAATTCTTCGATTTTATATGGTCAGACTTCCTATTGTAAATCGGTGGATTCTGATCCGACACCTATTCAAACAGGTCCTAATAATGGTGTTTTTAGTTCAAGTCCTGCTGGTTTAGATTTAAATTCAACAAGTGGAAAAATAAATTTATCTAATTCAAATGCTGGTGATTATGTTATAACTTATTCTTTAACAAGTCAGTGTTCTACTTCATCAAATACAACTGTTTCAATTGGTGCTGGTCCAAGAGTAAATACTATCAAAGTCGATCCGATTTGTAACGGAGCCACTTTTAATGATATTGATTTCTCAGGGTCACCAGGTACACAATTTACTTGGGTAAACAGTAATACTAAGATCGGTTTAGGAGCATCAGGTGTTGGGAATATACCTGGTTTTGTTGGAATTAACAATACTAATTCTTCTATTACTTCGAATATCACTGTTACACCAAAAATTGGAACATGTTCTGGTACTCCAATGTCTTTTGATTTAGTAATTAGACCTTCAGATAACCCAGATTTTGAATATACATCTACCAATATTTGTTACAATGCATCTGACTTAACTCCAGATCTTAAAGGTACAAAAGGTGGTGTTTTTTCATCGAATCCATTAGGGTTAAATTTAAATGCATCATCTGGAAAAGTGAATGTTTCAGTTTCTACACCTGGATCATATAACGTAACATATTTAACAAATGGTATTTGTCCAAAGGCAAAAACAATTGCTATTACATTAAATCCATTACCATATGTAAATAATATATCTGTTAATCCTAAATGTCAGGGGTCAACCTTTACATCAATTAGTTTCAATGGTTCTCAAAACACAACTTTTAGTTGGAAAAACTCAAATACATCAATTGGATTAGGGGCATCTGGAATAGGTATAATACCTTCTTTTATTGCTTCAGGAACATTGAAAAATGGCGCAAGTATATCTGGTATTGTAGTCGTTACTCCTGAAATAAATGGTTGTTTTGGAAGTACGATGTCATTTCCTTTAACAGTTAATTCCTTAGATGACGCATCGTTTAAATATGCTAAGTCATCAATTTGTCAAACAGATATTAATCTTACTCCCATTTATAACGGAACAACAGGTGGGATATTTTCATCTTCTCCTTCTGGCCTTTCAATAAATGATATTACGGGTAGAATTACAATTGCTACATCGACAATTGGTTCTTATAATATTACCTATACAACTAAAGGTTTATGTCCAGATGATACAACAATTTCTGTTGTAATTAATCCATTGCCTTTAGTGAACAACATTACAAATCAAAGTAGATGTTTTGGAGATTCTTTTAATCCGATAATTTTTAGTGGAAGCTCTAATACAACTTTTAATTGGGTAAATTCTAATTCAAATATTGGATTGACTAACTCAGGGGTAGGTAATATAAACGCTTTCATAGCTAAAGGAACTGTCTTTGGTGGAAATTCAATAGTTGGGAATGTAAGTGTTACTCCTGAAATTAACGGATGTTTTGGATTACCTAAAAGTTTTGATTTAACTGTGAATCCAATCGATAATCCGGCATTTCATTATGATGATGATTCATATTGTATTATTATTGGTCAAGCAAATCCTACACCAAAAATAGATGGGACTTTAGGTGGTACCTTTACATCCTTTCCAACAGGTTTAAATATTAATAGTTTATCTGGATTGATAGATTTGAATCTTTCAAATCCTGGTACCTATAAAATAAAATATACTACACCAGGAAATTGTAAGGATGATTCAACAGTAACGATAGGTGTTGGTAATAATCCTTATGTTGATGATGTTGATGATCAAAGTTATTGTCAGGGAGATATGTTTGATAAAGTACTTTTTACAGGTGGTTTAGGAACTATATTTGAATGGACAAATAATAATAGTACTGTAGGGTTATCTTCATCTGGAAAAGGAGATATTTCAGGATTTAAAGCATCTGGTACAATTGATGGTGGAAGTGATTTATTTGCGACTATTTCTGTGTTGCCAAGAATTGGTAAATGTCAAGGAAAAATAGTAAATTTCAAATATAAAGTAAGAGCAAATCCTAAGATCATTGCATCAATTGCAAATACATCCAAACAAGATACGTCGTTTTGTAAGGGTGGAAATGCAATTCTTTCAGCAGTAGGAGCTTCAAAAAATGATAATTATGTGTGGACCCCTCACACATCTCTTGTAGGAAACTTAGGTATAGGTTCAATTGTTACAACGAAAACAGATAGTACGCAACAATATATAGTCAGGGGTCAATCACAATTTGGTTGTTATAATTACGACACTTTGGTTGTCAAAGTATACAATCCTAATGTTGAACAGAAACAAGATACAATTTTATGCGCTGAATCAAAGGTTAACTCGATTCCATTTGTTTCTAAATTGCCAGGTACAATATTTGAATGGTCAAATTCGAATCCAAATATAGGACTTAGCTTTAATGGAAATGGAAATATAAATTCTTTTACAGCTAAAAATAATACGAATCTATCAAAACAAACTTCTGTAATATCTGTTACACCTAAATATTTTATTTCATCAATAAATAAGATATGTACTGGCACAGTTATGAAGTTTAATATTTCTGTTAATAAATTGGATGATCCTACATTTAGTGGATATTTAGCTCAATACTGCGCAAATGAAACGGCGAATACGATTCCTGTTATTTCTGGTGTTAAAGGAGGTATTTTTTCAGCATTACCTACAGGTTTAGCATTAAATTCCAATTCAGGAGAAATATTTCCTATTTCTTCTAAGCCTGGAAGTTATAGTGTTAAATATACTACAAATGGAGCTTGTTCTAAATCAGATTCTATTTTTCTTTTTATTAATCCACTAGTTAATGCATCAATTTCAGGAGCTGATACAGTTTGTTTAAATGCTGTTTCTCCACAAATTAAATTTAAAGGAGAAAATGGTGTTGCTCCTTATATTTTTAAATATAAAATTAACGGAGGTGCCATTCAAACTGTTTCTACAGGCCCAGGTAAAGAAGAAATTTCAGTTTCTGTTCCTACTAATAAAACGGGGGTTTATAGTTATCAGTTGATTAGTGTTGAGGAATCTAGTTCATCACGTTGTTTAAATAATAATGTTTTTGGAATACAAAATGTGATTATCAATGACTTACCAAAGGCTCAAATTACATCTACTAATTCAATCGTTTGTGTTGGAGGGGTAAGTCCTGAAATTAGAATTACAGGTATAAATGGGGTTTCGCCATTTACATTTACTTATTTCGTCTCAAAAGATGGTAACCCATTTGGACCATCACAAACAATAAGTACAACACAAGGTCAATTTTTGGCTAAAATCCCCGTTAGTACTAATGATCCTGGAATTTATAATTACACGGTTAATGTTGTAAAAAATGGAGACAATTTATCTTGTTCTAATAATATAAATATTTCTCAAACAGTAACTATTAAGCCTTTACCATTAGGAACGTTGACAGCTAGCCCTGTTGGTGTTTGTATGAATGGAGATGCAAATATTGAATTTAAAGCTTCTAATGGTACACCTCCATTTACTTTTGTTTATTCTATAAATAATACTGGTAGCCAGACAATAAAAACATTAAACAATGTCTACTCTGTTTTATTAAAAGCAAACACTTCAACTTCAGGAATATTAAACTACAAATTAATAAGTATTTCTGATGGAGATGTTACAAGTTGTCAAAATAATTCAGTTAATAATTCGGTCGACTTAAATGTTACACCAGGAACAAAAGTCAATAAAGTACAAGATATAAATGTCTGTGTGAATGAAAAATCTGACACAATTGAGTTTACAGGAGGGATTAGCGGAACAAAATATGATTGGGTTTCAAATAATACAACTATTGGTATAGCTGGTTTAGGTTCTGGAAATTTAATGCCATTTGTAGCTAAAAACAATTCTGGTTCAACAACTAATATTGCTAAGATTACTGTTACTCCATCAATAGGTCAATGTATAGGTGAAGTAATGAATTTTGATATAGTTGTAAGACCAAAACCAAAAGCCAAAATAAATTCTTCAAATACTGTCTGTCCGGGTGATTCGGTAAAATTGGAAGGGCTAGGTTCAGAGTTAAAATATGTCTGGACCCCGAATGTTTCATGTATAACTTGTAATCCAGTTTTTGCAAAACCAACAGAAAATACAACTTATAAGGCATTTGTTACAGATAAGTATAATTGTTTTGACTCAACAGAATTTGATGTTGTTGTATATAAAAAACCAGAAATAAAAATTGATGAACCTGTTGTTTGTGGTGAACCAGAATTAGTAACCCTAAAAGGGAAGGGAAATAATACTTACACTTACAATGAAGGAATTGTCGATGGTGTGCCTTTTATGCCTAAGAAAGGAAAATCATTTTATCTTGTTACTGTCAAAGATAATTTAGGTTGTAAAGCTACTGATACAGTCAATGTTTATGTTGTTGATAAACCAGCTTCGAAATTTTCAGCATCGACTGAAACGGGGTTAGCTTCTGATTTGAAACCATTGAATATATTACTTACTAATAAAAGTTTAAATTCTTCAGAATTTGAGTGGTATTTTAGAAATGGAGATGAGTCACCTATCATAAAAAACACATTGGAACCAGTAACAGCTTTATATAAAAAGCCTGGTATTTATGTAATTACGTTAATTTCTAAAAATGGAAAATGTATTGACTCTAGTTCCATTTCAATTAAAATTGATAAATTAGATACTCCTAGAGTAGAAATCGCACCAAATGTATTTACCCCAGATAATGATGGAACTAATGATTTTTTCTTTTTGTCAGTTAAAAATGCAAAAAATATATATGTAACTATTTTTAATAGATGGGGAAATCCAGTATATGAAATGACTGAGACATCACAAACTTGGGATGGCAGTATAAATGGTAAAGATGCTGATGAAGGGGTGTATTATTATCAATACGAGATAGAGGGTAGTAGTGGAGAAAAAGTGAAAGGTCAAGGGTATGTCCAACTAATACGGAATTAACTAATATAAATTAAAAGTATAAAATAGAATAAAAATGGGAAGAGCGTTTGAATACCGAAGAGCAGCTAAGGAAAAACGTTGGGATAAAATGTCTAAACTATTTCCTAAGTTAGGTAAAGCAATTACAATGGCAGCAAAAGAAGGTGGTGAGGATCCATCTATGAATGCAAAATTGAGAACAGCAATACAAAATGCAAAAGCTCAAAATATGCCTAAAGACAATATCGATGCTGCAATCAAAAGAGCGACACAAAAGGATCTTGCTAGTTTTAGTGAAATTATTTATGAAGGTAAAGGTCCACATGGTGTTTTAGTATATGTAGAATGTGCTACAGATAATCCTACAAGAACTGTTGCAAATGTAAAATCATATTTTAATAAAGTTGGCGGGACTATTGTTCCAAATGGACAATTGGAATTTATGTTTAGTAGAAAGTCAGTTTTTGAGCTACATAAAAAAGAAGGTGTAGATCCAGAAGAAATTGAATTAGAATTGATTGACGCTGGTTGTGAGTCTATTGAGGTAGAAGATGAAAAAATGTATGTATATGGTGACTTTACATCTTTTGGTACACTATCTAAGGCTATTGATGATTTGCAATTAGAAGTATTAAAAGCAAATTTACAACGCATACCTACATCACCAGTTGACCTTAATGAGGAACAAATGGTAGACGTTGAAAAATTATTAGACAAAATTGAAGAAGATGATGATGTTCAACAAGTCTTTACCAATATATCATAATTTTTAATTCTTGAGAGGGTAGTATAGTTATCCTCTTTTTTTATTTATGGGAGAATTAGTTTTAGTACCAACACCGATTGGAAATTTAGAAGATATTACTCTTCGAGCTATAAATACATTAAAAAATGCAGATTTGATTTTAGCAGAAGATACGAGAGTAACTAAAAAACTTTTAAATCATCTTCAAATTCAAAAAAATGTCCAATCTTTTCACATTCATAATGAACATAAAGTTCTAAATAATGTGGTTAATCAAATAAATCTAAATACTGTAACAGTACTAGTTTCAGATGCTGGAACTCCCGCAATATCTGATCCAGGTTTTTTATTAGTTAGGGCTTGTATTGAAAATAATATCAAAACTTCATGTTTACCTGGACCAACTGCTTTTGTTCCTGCTCTAGTAGCAAGTGGCTTCCCTTGTGACCGTTTTGCATTTGAAGGGTTTCTTCCACACAAAAAAGGAAGACAGACAAAGTTAAAACAGATTGCAGAAGAAGATAGGACAGTTATCTTGTACGAATCTCCGCATCGTCTTTTAAAAACTTTAGAGCAAATTATTGAGTTTATGGGAGAAACAAAAAAAGTATGTGTGGTAAGAGAAATCTCTAAGATTTATGAAGAGTTTAAAAGAGGAACAGCATTAGATGTTAAAAATTATTATGTACTTAATCCACCTAAAGGAGAAATAGTATTAATTATTGAAGGCAAATCTTAATTTATTTTAATACGCTTAATGTCTATTTCTTTATCTAATGAAAGGTTTTCGTACATAAATTTGTATAATTCTTCAGATAATAAAGGAGCCATTAAATATCCTTTTGTTCCTAAGCCGTTAAAAATGTAACAATTATTGAAAGTAGGATGTTCACCAATTAATGGTCTTCTATCTTTAACTGTTGGTCTGATTCCTGCTTCTTGATGAATTATTGAGTACTGATTATCAATTAGCTGATCAATATTTTGTTGTAGAGAATTCAATCCAATTTCAGTAATAGACAAATCAGTTGTATCCCATTCATATGTAGAACCAACTTTGAAATACTTGGTTCCTTTAATAGGTAAAATAAAACACTTTCGATTTAGTATTTCGTGTGAAGGTAATGTATTTGATTCGATCGTTATGGTTTGACCCTTTGTTGTTTGTAGAGGTAAGTAATTAAACCATGGATTATAAATTCCGTGGTATCCCTCACAAAAAATAATTTTTTCAAATGTTTCCCCTCTAAATACACAATTTTGAATGTCGAATTCGTTATAATTGTATTTTGTTTTTAGATACAATTCATTTTTAATCAAGAATAAGTAAGACTTTTCTAAAAATAAATTTGTATCCACAAATCCTGATTGCATTACTTTTCCTGTTCCATAATTGTTTATAACAGATGTATTTAGCATATCATTTTCAGAAATTTGTGTTAGGTAAGAATTATACTCGTCTAAAAATTGTCTAGATTCCCACAATTCAGCTTCTTGTTCATGCGCAAATCCTCTTCTCATTGGAAGAAAATGGAAAAAAACATCATTTGAATACGCTCCAATTTTATTGTAAAAATCGATTGCATACGGAAGAAAATCATCTACCCTCCAACTTTTAAGCATTCTACGAAAAACTATTGGATTTATTATTCCAGCTGCAATACTTGAACTATGATTTACACCCTGATCAATCAACAAAAAAGGAATATTTCTTTCGTGTAATTGATAGGCCATACTAATTCCAGCTAATCCTCCACCTGCTATTAAAACTCTTTTATTTTTCATACGGCTAATGCTAATGATATTACACTAATCTTTATGTTTGGATTTGTTTTTAAAATTTCTTGAGAAATAGATTCGATTGTAGATCCAGTAGTTATAACATCATCAATTATTGCTATGTGATTAATTTGTTGATTTATAAATTTGGTTGAAATTGAATAAGTGTTTTGAGCGTTTTCCCATCTTAAAAACTTATTTAGTCTTGTTTGACTTTTACTGTTTTTTTTTCTGAATATAAGTTGATTATTTGTTTCTATTTTGATAACACTACTTATTCCTTTAGAAAGTAAATAACTTTGATTATATCCACGTTCAAACTTTTTGTTTTTATGTATTGGTACAGGTATCAAAACATCAATTTCATTTATAAGATTTGTATTTTTTAATTTTTCTCCTATTTTTTTACCCATTTCAAAGGTTAGCTTTTTTTTATTTTCGTATTTGATATTATGTAAAATTTTTTGTGTCGAATTTCCTTTTTCAAAATATAACAAACTATATCCAATTTCTACTGGTATTCTTCCCCAAAATAACTTCTTTGTTTTAGAATCAAATTCAGAATTTTCCATTTTAGTATACTCCAAGTCAGTTTCACACAAGTGACAAATAAAATTG